>NZ_AEJZ01000062.1:0-61792 GCF_000208525.1 Escherichia sp. TW14182 | reverse complement strand
GGGGGGAAAGTTGTGCCTGTTTTGACCCGTAAGCGAGTTTGTCAGCAATCTCAAATGCCGGAGATGTTCTCCGGCACTTTTATGTCAGTTAAGGCGTTTATTGCCAGATGCGGCGTGAACGCCTTATCTGGCCTACGAACCCGTGCAAAGCTGAACCGTAGGCCAGTCATAGTGTTTAACGCTTTTTACCCATTGCCGCTGCCAGCGCATCCATCATCGCACTGTTACCGGCTGTCTGCGCTTCACGACCGCGCGGTTTGGCTGCCGGGCGGTTGTTTTGCGGGCGATCGTTACCGCTGCCGCGACGGGCGTTGGTTTCACCTGGCTGCTCGTCCAGACGCATGGTCAGGGCGATACGTTTACGCTGAAGATCGACTTCCAGCACTTTCACCTTCACAATGTCGCCCGCTTTCACCACGGTATGCGGATCTTCCACAAACTTGTTCGACAATGAAGAGATGTGAACCAGGCCGTCCTGATGCACCCCGATATCGACAAACGCGCCAAAGTTAGTGACGTTGGTGACTGCGCCTTCGAGGATCATGCCCGGTTGCAGATCGTTCATTGTCTCGACGCCATCGGCAAACTGAGCGGTTTTAAATTCCGGACGCGGGTCGCGACCCGGTTTTTCCAGCTCTTTGATGATGTCGGTTACCGTCGGCACACCGAATTTCTCATCGGTAAAGTCAGACGCTTTCAGGTTACGCAGTTCGCTGCTATTACCCATCAGATCTTTCAGCGCCTGCTGTGTTGCCGCCAGAATGCGTTCAACCACCGGATAGGCTTCCGGGTGAACGGTAGAAGCATCCAGCGGGTTATCGCCGTGGTTAATTCTCAGGAAGCCCGCGCATTGCTCGAAGGCTTTCGGCCCCAGACGGCTGACTTTTAACAGTTGCTGACGGTTCTGGAACTGACCGTTCTCGTCACGCCAGGCAACTATGTTTTGCGCCATCATGCGCGTCAGACCCGCCACGCGGGTTAACAGCGGAACGGAAGCGGTGTTGAGATCAACGCCAACGGCGTTAACGCAGTCTTCCACCACTGCGTCCAGTTTGCGAGCCAGCTGCGTCTGGCTAACATCATGCTGATACTGACCCACGCCGATAGATTTCGGATCGATTTTCACCAGTTCTGCCAGCGGATCCTGCAAACGACGGGCGATAGACACTGCGCCACGCAGCGAAACATCGAGCTCCGGGAACTCCTGCGCTGCCAGCTCGGAAGCCGAGTAAACCGATGCGCCTGCTTCGCTGACGATCACTTTCTGCGCCGTTACTTTCGGGAACTGCTTCTGTACGTCGAGATAGAAACGCTCGGTTTCGCGGGAAGCCGTACCGTTACCAATTGCGACCAGTTCAACGTTATGTTTTTCACACAGCGCAGCAACGGTCATCGCTGCTTTTGCGGCTTGCCCGGTGTGCGGATAAATGGTGTCGGTCGCCACCAGCTTGCCAGTTGCATCGACCACCGCGACTTTTACCCCGGTGCGCAGACCCGGATCGAGCCCCATCGTCGCACGCAGTCCAGCGGGGGCTGCCATCAGCAGATCGTGCAGGTTACGGGCAAAGACGTTAATCGCTTCATCTTCCGCACGTTCGCGCACGGTGCCCATCAGTTCGGTTTCCAGGTGCATCAGTACCTTGATGCGCCACGTCCAGCTCACCACGCCTTTACGCCAGCTATCCGCCTGGGCATTGTTCAGGCGCAGGCCGAGATGATCCATGATGATTTGCTCGCAATAGCTCTCTTTCGGCGGCTCATCGAACTGTGGATCGGCATTCAGCGAAAGCTGGAGTATGCCTTCGTTACGACCACGAAACATCGCCAGTGCGCGGTGAGAAGGCACCGTTGACAGCGGTTCGTGATGATCGAAATAGTCGCGGAATTTTGCCCCTTCCTCTTCTTTACCGCTCACCACCGTAGAAACCAAATGCGCGTTCTTCCACAGATAATCACGGACTTTCGCCAGGAGAGCGGCATCTTCGGCAAAACGTTCCATCAGAATGTAGCGCGCGCCGTCCAGCGCGGCTTTGGTATCTGCCACGCCTTTATCGGCATCAACATATTGTGCGGCGGCGACTTCCGGCGTATGTGACGGATCGTTCCACAGCAGGTCAGCCAACGGCTCAAGACCTGCTTCAATGGCGATTTGCCCACGGGTGCGACGTTTAGGTTTGTAGGGCAGATAGAGGTCTTCAAGTTCGGTTTTGCTTAAGGTGGCGTTGATGGCATTCGCCAGCTCATCGGTGAGTTTACCTTGCTCAGAAATGGACTTGAGGATCGCCTGACGTCTCTCTTCCAGCTCGCGCAGGTAGCTCAGACGCGTTTCCAGATTACGCAACTGCGTGTCATCCAGACCGCCGGTGATTTCCTTACGATAACGTGCGATAAACGGCACGGTATTCCCTTCGTCAAGCAGGCGAACGGCGGCTTCAACCTGTTCCGGGCGCGCCTGAATTTCACCCGCAATAATGCGGCAGAACGAATCATTCATCATGGTTTGAGTTCATCTTTTCGGATCAAAAATCAGGGGATAGTTATACGGACTGGCTGGCAAAAATGCCAGCCAAAGGCTGGAGGTTAAGACTCTTCCTTACGGTTTCACGTACTCGATGGCATTAACATACCAGCTCGCTTCCCCGGCAGGCGTATTCACCACCGCCAGATCGCCCACTTCTTTTTTCAGCAATGCGCGAGCCATCGGGGAATCGATAGAGATGTAATCTTTACGACCAAAAATTTCATCGTAGCCGACAATTCTAAAACGGTGAGTCACGCCATCGTCGTTTTCAATCTCTACCCAAGCGCCAAAGAAGACCTTGCCTTCCTGCTGCGGGGAATAATCGACGATTTTGAGATTTTCCATGCACTTAGTGAGATAGCGCACGCGACGGTCGATTTCACGCAGGCGCTTTTTATTATACTGATAGTCAGCATTTTCACTGCGGTCGCCCAGACTTGCAGCCCAGGTCACCTTTTTTGTGACCTCCGGGCGTTCTTCACGCCAGAGGTAATTTAGCTCTTGTTTGAGTTTTTCATACCCTTCCCGGGTAACCAGGGGCGTTTTCATCTCGTTGATTCCCTTTGTCTGTTTGATAATGCGCACATTGGGTATAACGTGATCATATCAACAGAATCAATAATGTTTCGCCGAATAAATTGTATACTTAAGCTGCTGTTTAATATGCTTTGTAACAATTTAGGCTGAAATTCATACCAGATTTTGCTGGTGACGAACGTAAGCTTTTTTAAGAATACACGCTTACAAATTGTTGCGAACCTTTGGGAGTACAAAGAATGCAAGAGAACTACAAGATTCTGGTGGTCGATGACGACATGCGCCTGCGCGCGCTGCTGGAGCGTTATCTCACCGAACAAGGCTTCCAGGTTCGAAGCGTCGCTAATGCAGAACAGATGGATCGCCTGCTGACTCGTGAATCTTTCCATCTTATGGTACTGGATTTGATGTTACCTGGTGAAGATGGCTTGTCGATTTGCCGACGTCTTCGTAGCCAGAGTAACCCGATGCCGATCATTATGGTGACGGCGAAAGGGGAAGAAGTAGACCGTATCGTTGGCCTGGAGATTGGCGCTGACGACTATATTCCAAAACCGTTTAACCCGCGCGAGCTGCTGGCTCGTATTCGTGCAGTGCTGCGTCGTCAGGCGAACGAACTGCCGGGCGCGCCGTCACAGGAAGAAGCAGTAATTGCTTTTGGTAAGTTCAAACTAAACCTCGGTACGCGTGAAATGTTCCGCGAAGATGAGCCGATGCCGCTCACCAGTGGTGAATTTGCGGTACTGAAGGCGCTGGTCAGCCATCCGCGTGAGCCGCTGTCCCGCGATAAGCTGATGAACCTTGCCCGTGGCCGTGAATATTCTGCAATGGAACGCTCCATCGACGTGCAGATCTCGCGTCTGCGCCGCATGGTGGAAGAAGATCCGGCACATCCACGTTACATTCAGACCGTCTGGGGTCTGGGCTACGTCTTCGTGCCGGACGGTTCTAAAGCATGAGGCGATTGCGCTTCTCGCCACGAAGTTCATTTGCCCGCACGTTATTGCTCATCGTCACCTTGCTGTTTGTCAGCCTGGTGACGACTTATCTGGTGGTGCTGAACTTCGCGATTTTGCCGAGCCTCCAGCAGTTTAATAAAGTCCTCGCTTACGAAGTGCGTATGCTGATGACCGACAAACTGCAACTGGAGGACGGCACGCAGTTGGTTGTGCCTCCCGCTTTCCGTCGGGAGATCTACCGTGAGCTGGGGATCTCTCTCTACTCCAATGAAGCCGCTGAAGAGGCCGGGCTGCGTTGGGCGCAACACTACGAATTCTTAAGCCATCAGATGGCGCAGCAGCTTGGCGGCCCGACGGAAGTCCGCGTCGAGGTCAACAAAAGCTCGCCTGTCGTCTGGCTGAAAACCTGGCTGTCGCCCAATATCTGGGTACGTGTGCCGCTGACCGAAATTCATCAGGGCGATTTCTCCCCGCTGTTCCGCTATACGCTGGCGATAATGCTGTTAGCAATAGGCGGCGCGTGGCTATTTATTCGTATTCAGAACCGACCCTTAGTCGATCTCGAACATGCTGCTTTGCAGGTGGGTAAGGGGATTATTCCGCCGCCGCTGCGTGAATATGGCGCTTCGGAGGTGCGTTCGGTTACCCGCGCCTTCAACCATATGGCGGCAGGCGTTAAGCAACTGGCAGATGATCGCACATTGCTGATGGCAGGGGTAAGCCACGACCTGCGCACGCCGCTGACGCGTATTCGCCTGGCGACTGAGATGATGAGCGAGCAGGATGGCTACCTGGCAGAATCGATCAATAAAGATATCGAAGAGTGCAACGCCATCATTGAGCAATTTATCGACTACCTGCGCACCGGGCAGGAGATGCCGATGGAACTGGCGGATCTTAACGCTGTGCTTGGTGAGGTGATTGCCGCCGAAAGTGGCTATGAGCGGGAAATTGATACCGCGCTTGAGCCGGGCAGCATTGAGGTGAAAATGCACCCTCTGTCGATCAAACGCGCGGTGGCGAATATGGTAGTGAACGCCGCCCGCTACGGCAATGGCTGGATTAAAGTCAGCAGTGGAACGGAGCCGAATCGCGCCTGGTTTCAGGTGGAAGATGACGGCCCAGGTATTGAACCGGAGCAGCGTAAGCACCTGTTCCAGCCGTTTGTCCGTGGTGACAGCGCGCGCACTATCAGTGGCACTGGCTTAGGGCTGGCGATTGTGCAGCGGATTATCGATAACCATAACGGGATGCTGGAACTTGGCACCAGCGAGCGGGGCGGGCTTTCCATTCGCGCCTGGCTGCCATTGCCGGTAACGCGGGCGCAGGGTGCGACAAAAGAAGGGTAAATAAAACGGGAGGCGAAGGTGCCTCCCGTTTTGCTTTCTATAAGATACTGGATAGATATTCTCCAGCTTCAAACCATTACAGCTTCGGACCAGCCGCTACCAGCGCAGCACCCGCAGGGGTGTCGGTATATTTATCGAAGTTGTCGATAAACAGTTTCGCCAGCGTTTCAGCTTTTTCCTGCCATTGTTCCGGAGAGGCGTAAGTGTTACGCGGATCGAGGATCTTCGTGTCAACGCCAGGCAGTTCTGTCGGGATCGCCAGGTTAAACATCGGCAGAGTGAAGGTTTCTGCGTTATCCAGCGAACCATTCAGAATAGCGTCGATAATGGCGCGGGTATCTTTAATGGAGATACGTTTGCCAGTGCCGTTCCAGCCGGTGTTAACCAGATACGCCTGCGCGCCCGCCGCCTGCATACGTTTCACCAGCACTTCTGCGTACTGAGTCGGGTGCAGCGACAGGAACGCCGCGCCGAAGCAGGCGGAGAAGGTTGGCGTCGGTTCGGTGATGCCGCGTTCAGTACCGGCCAGTTTGGCGGTGAAGCCAGAGAGGAAGTGGTACTGAGTTTGATCGGCAGTCAGACGAGAAACCGGCGGCAATACGCCGAAAGCATCTGCGGTCAGGAAGATAACTTTAGTTGCGTGGCCTGCTTTGGAGACCGGCTTAACGATGTTTTCGATATGATAGATCGGATAAGAAACGCGGGTGTTCTCGGTTTTTGAACCATCGTCAAAGTCGATAGTGCCATCTTCACGCACGGTGACGTTTTCCAGCAGCGCATCGCGACGGATAGCGTTGTAGATTTCGGGTTCCGCTTCTTTCGACAGCTTGATGGTTTTCGCGTAGCAGCCGCCTTCGAAGTTAAACACGCCGTCATCGTCCCAGCCGTGTTCGTCATCGCCAATCAGGCGGCGTTTCGGGTCGGTGGAAAGGGTGGTTTTACCGGTGCCGGAAAGGCCGAAGAACACCGCAACATCGCCTTTCTCGCCAACGTTGGCGGAGCAGTGCATGGAGGCAATGCCTTTCAGCGGCAGCAGGTAGTTCATCATCGAGAACATCCCTTTCTTCATTTCGCCGCCGTACCAGGTGCCGCCAATCAGCTGCATGCGCTCGGTCAGGTTAAACGCCACGAAGTTTTCGGAGTTCAGACCCTGTTCTTTCCACTGCGGATTGGTGCACTTCGCGCCGTTCATGACGATAAAATCAGGTTTGAAACCTGCCAGCTCTTCATCGCTTGGGCGAATAAACATGTTTTTGACGAAATGCGCCTGCCAGGCCACTTCGGTGATGAACCGAACGGAAAGACGAGTATCCGGGTTAGCGCCACAGAATGCGTCTACAACGAACAGACGTTTGCCGGAAAGCTGTTTGGTTACCAGGCCTTTCAGATGTTGCCAGGTTTCAGGGGAGAGAGGTTTGTTGTCGTTCTTACCTTTGCCTTTGTCTGCCCACCAGAAGGTATCGCGAGTGGTATCGTCACGGACGATATACTTATCTTTTGGTGAACGGCCGGTGAAGATTCCGGTATCGACGGCAACGGCGCCCAGATTAGTTAACACCCCGCGCTCATAACCGGTCAGGCTCGGATCGAGCTCTTCCTGATACAGCAGGTCGTAGCTTGGGTTGTAAACGATATCATGTACGTCACTGATACCATAAGCCTCGAGTTCTTGCGGGGTCAAACCATTGTTAACGCGCATTTCACTGCTCCTTAGCCAATATGTATTGCCTGAATAGTAAAGTCTTTTTGGGGGTGTTAACCGCGACAAGGCTCATAGATTTACGTATCTGGAGAAATTCATATTTGACAAAACTCCGTGATTCCTGTCACGAAACGGTAGCTATTATCGCAGAAATAGCATTTTAGGTGTGGAAAATGTTCTTAAAAGGTTAAAACTTGGTTTATATGGCGAGAATGTTGCGAGTGTAATCGCATTCCTGAGTGAAATTGATGCAAATTCAACGAGTAAAGTATCGATTCACCACGCTAACTTTTTTTGATTACTTTCTGAGAAAAACAAATTAGTCCAGCCTGGATGCGATAATTACCTCTCCTTTTGATTCTGGATAACCAACATGGAAAACGTTGAGCTTTCACCCGCAACACGCAGGGGAATGGTTGTTACCGGATTACTCCAGGGATTAGTTTGCTACCTGCTGATCTCCTGGCTCGCTGGTAAAAATAACAGTTGGATAGTTTATGGCGTACCTGCGACCGTGGCGCTTTCATCCGTTTTGTTATTTTCTGTAGTGTCCTTCAAACAGAAGCGACTTTGGGGATGGCTGGCGATAGTGTTGATTGCCACTCTTGGGATGAGCGGCTGGCTGAAGTGGCAAATTGATGGCATGAGTCCCTGGAGAGCGGAAAAGGCGCTTTGGGATTTTGGGTGTTATCTGCTGCTGATGGGAATGATGTTGCTGCCGTGGATACAACAGAGTCTGCGTGAGCGTAATGACAGTACCCGCTATAGCTATTTTTACCAGTCGGTATGGCATAACGTACTTATATTATTGGTGATTTTTATCGCTAATGGCCTGACGTGGCTGGTGCTTTTACTGTGGAGTGAGTTGTTTAAACTCGTTGGTATCACGTTTTTTAAAACGCTCTTTTTTGCAACCGACTGGTTTATTTATCTTACGTCAGGTCTGGTTACCGCACTGGCGGTGATCCTCGCGCGGACACAGTTGCGTTTAATCGACTCCATTCAAAAGCTGTTCACGTTAATCGCCACGGGGTTGCTGCCGTTAGTATCATTGCTAACCCTGATGTTTATTATCACCCTGCCGTTTGCGGGCCTGAACGCGATTTCTCGCCACATTTCCGCTGCCGGGTTGCTTTTGACGCTGGCCTTTTTGCAATTGCTCTTAATGTCCATTGTCGGCGATCCGCAAAAAGCGTCACTTCCCTGGACGGGGCCGTTGCGTTGCCTGATTCAAACCGCTCTGCTGGTCGCCCCATTGTATGTGTTCGTCGCCGCCTGGGCGTTATGGCTGCGGGTCGCGCAGTACGGCTGGACTGCCGAACGCTTGCATGGCGTGTTGGCGGTGCTGGTGTTACTGGTGTGGTCGCTGGGATATTTTGTCAGTATTGTCTGGCGTAAAGGGCAAAATCCCCTTGTTCTTCAGGGCAAAGTGAACCTTGCGGTTTCGTTATTGGTGCTGGTGATACTGGTGCTTCTTAATTCGCCGGTACTGGACAGTATGCGCATTAGCGTGAACAGTCATATGGCACGTTATCAGAGCGGCAAAAACACGCCAGACCAGGTAAGTATCTACATGCTCGAACAGAGCGGTCGCTATGGCCGTGCGGCGCTTGAGTCGCTGAAAAGCGATGCCGGGTTTATGAAAGACCCGAAACGCAGACGGGATCTGCTGATGGCGTTTGATGGGAAGCAACATCTTCAGCAGCAGGTATCGGAAAAAGCATTAGCCGATAACGTGTTAATTGCCCCTGGTTCTGGCAAACCGGATGCGACATTCTGGTCGGCCTTAATCAAAGAACGCTATAACGTGATGACCTGTATTGAAAAGGATGCTTGCGTACTGGTCGAGAGAGATCTAAATAGTGATGGTCAGACGGAGCGGCTCCTGTTTGCCTTTAATGATGAAAGAGTCATCGTCTATGGCATTGACCCCACCGGGAAAGAATGGCAAGAGCTCACGATGAGTTTACTTCCGCGCGAAATAACGAAAGAGAAATTACTCACTGCCGCGAAGGAAAGAAAACTGGGAACGAAGCCTAAAACGTGGCGCAATCTTACGGTGGATGGTGAAACGCTGGAGGTGAATTTGAATGAGTGACAACACGCATCTGATTTTTGTCAGATGCGGCGCCTTAGCTGACCCACAATAACTTGCGATTTATACCGTAGGCCTGATAAACGCAGCGCATCAGGCAATTTCGTCATGAAATCCGGCAGAGTTATCTCTGCCGGAAAAACTAATTAATGAACCTGCGGATCTGCCGGAGACGCGTTGTTGCGGATCTCGGCAATATCCATCGCATTGAACAGATAGTGGTTACCGCAGTAATCACAATGCATGTCAATTTCGCCATCTTCCGCCAGGATGCTATCCACTTCTTCATCCGGCAGCGTTTTCAGCGCATCGGCGCAACGTTCACGTGAGCAGGTGCATTTGAACTCCACATCCTGCGGATCGTAAACCGTCACCTCTTCTTCGTGGTACAAACGCCACAACACTTCATTTGCCGGCAAAGTCAGCAACTCTTCGGTTTTGATGGTTTCGGTTAGCGTCGCCAGGTGGTCGAAGTCGTCCTGCTGGGCATTTTGCGCAGGCATTACCTGTAACAACATACCGCCAGCGGCGGGCTTACCATCTACGTTGCCGGTGCGAATAAACAGGCGCGTCGGAAGCTGTTCAGAACGCATAAAGTAATCTTCCAGGCAGGCCGCCAGGGTATCACCTTCCAGACCAACCACGCCCTGATAGCGTTCGCCTTCGCTCGGGGTAATGGTGATCACCACATAACCATTACCGACCAGCGTTTTCAGGTCGGCATTTTCCGGAATTTCGCCCTGTACGCGCGCCACGCCGCGCATCTGCTGGTTGTTGTTACCGTTGATAACCGCCAGATTCATCGGACCGTCGCCTTGCAGCTGTACGGTGATATCACCATCAAACTTCAGCGTAGCGGTTAACAGGCTGGTCGCAACCAGCAGTTCTGCCAGCACGTTTTTAACGGGCTGCGGATAATCGTGATTCTCAAGGATCTGTTGCAGGGTTTCCGAAACGGTTACCAGTTCGCCGCGCACGGCAAAGTTTTCAAACAGATAGCGATGTAATTGGTCATGTTGCGGCATAATCATCTCTCTTGCAGGTGACAGTTATTCACTGTCGCCGTGTTTAAATCGTAACAGGTCGCGGCGCTCTTTTTTGTCCGGGCGTCGATCCGGGTGCGGCATGGTTAAGGCATTAAGTTTACGTGCCAGCGCCATTTTTTCGCGTTTCTCTACACTTTCCGCAGTCTCTTCATACAGCAAGACTGCCTCGCTGGCGGGGCGACGCTGTTCAGTAATCGCCTTTACAATCACCGTTCGTTCGTCATTTCCCTGGCGCAGAGTGAGCGTGGCATTCAGTTCGACGACTTTACTCGGCTTGCTGCGCTGCCCGTTGTAATGCACCTTACCGCCTTCGATCATTTCACGAGCCAGCGCGCGGGTTTTGTAAAAACGGGCGGCCCATAGCCATTTATCCAGTCGAACCTCAACAGCAGGTTTTTCTTTCATGGCGTCTCCTTCACATTAGCGAGGGGATCAGGCGGCGGTAGTCATTCAGTGACGGATGGCGCTGATACTGTTTTTCAGCAATCCCTGAGTCGGGATTAGTGACGCCGAGGCAGTAACGAATACCAAATTGCGCGGCAGCATCGAGAATTGCTTCGCTGTCATCAATAAACAGCGTTCTTTCAGCTTTCAGACCCGTAGCTTCGGCCACCGCATGCCATAACCGCTGATCCTCTTTCGGATAACCAAATGTGTGGGTGGAAAGTAATAAATCAAGGTGTGCGTCAAGACCGGTATGCTCAAGTTTTACCGCCAGGTTGTGCGGATGTGCGTTGGTGAGCAAAATTCGCTGCTTACCGCTGGCTTTAAGTGCCTCAAGAAACGGAATAGTATCTTCACGCAGTACGGCGCGCGGTCCCATCTCGGTGGTCATTGCACAGATATCCAGACCCAGTTGTTCACTCCAGTAATCAAGACAGTACCAGTTTAGCGTATGCTGCACGTCGTGATATTGCTGGCGCATATATTCCATCGCTTCCTGTGGCGTGACCCCGTTTTTCGCGCCCCAGGTTTCAGGCACCAGCTTTTGCCAGAAATAGTTATCGAAGGCGAGGTCGAGCAACGTGCCGTCCATATCCAGCAGAACGGTATCTACGTCCTGCCAGGCAATGTTGATATGCATGAGGGAAATCTCCAGAGTGAAGCCATTTGCGCGACAGGGTAGCATAACCTGCCGCGCAAACGTGTTATTCGATAAGGCTTTCTGAAGGGGTGATCAGTTGTGGATTCAGGCAGCTTTCATAATAGGCCTGAATTTCCATCATGCGAGTACGATGACGGTGATAACGACGCCAGGCCTGTACGCCATTATAGATGGCACTGCCCAGCATCGTCAGCAACAGCAATGTCGTGCCCAGATAGCGCCACAGGCCGGAGCGATCCGGGATGGGGTGCAAGCCGATATGCTGCGTGCCGTTGGCATCGGTAAAAATATTGGTGACGATGCCTTCAGCGTTAAACGGTGTATGCATCAGCATTTGCGCCAGTTTCTGGAAAGCGTTCCACTGTTCTTGCGGCGGGTAGTCGTAAAGTGATGCCGAAGGCCAGGGCTGATCAACAAAATCGCTGCCTTCGTCGCTGACAATCAGGAATCCTCCCGGTGCCGGGCTATTCAGTGATTGCGCGGCTCGCGCCGTTTCATGAGTAATGAATGGTGCTGTGGAGGTTTCCACCAGGTTATCGAGTGATTCCGCGCTCACCGGGCGGAGTAATACATTCACGCCGTCGAGTTTTCCAGCGTTAGCGCGTTTTACCAGTGCGTCCCAGTCCTTACTGTTGCCGAGATTCACCAGCGCATTTTTCAACCGAACACAATCATCTTTGGCAGCACAGAGATCGGCGGTTTTCAGCACGATGTCGCCAAAGTCATCGAGCAGTACCATGCCGGATTTCTGAATTGCTGAACGCAATGTGGCGCTGACGCGAGATTCATCATCCGGTTTCGGGTGCAACTGGCGGTTTACTGCCTCGGTCAGTGCCGTGGCCTTGTTGACCAGTTCAGATTCCGGTAATGGCAATGAACGGGCGTCATTCCAGATGATCTGCGAGCAGTCAAATGGCAAAAACGGTGAATTGGTTTTCGCGCTCCAGGTGCCAGAAGTGCGGATATTACACATCCCTGTACCGCTAAGACGTAAGGTATCGCCTACACGTACTCCGGCATCTGCCAGTTGTTTAACGCTGGTGGCTTCAATGGTCTGCGCGCCTTTCATCCACGAGAGGGTGAATTTCAGCGGCATATCCAGCGGAACCCAGAACAGCAGCATAAACAGCACCAGCAGAGAACCCGCCGCGATAATCGTACTGCGTAGCCAGTGTTGCAGCGGGAAGTTTTTCACTTCGTCATGCAGTGAAAGATAGCGTCCCTGACGTACCACGTGCCGATCAAGATAGATATCGATATCCGTTTGCTGCCCCAGATCCTGCGCAATATAAGGCTGCCAGTGCGCGGGATAGACCAGGTCGATAATACCGAGCGAAATATTGTTGATCTGTTCCTGATCGTTTTCGCCAAACAATCCCCAACGACGCGGCGTACCACGCAGACAGTGGATCTCCCGCAGGGATGATTTTGCCGGTGGCGCAAATAGTCCCCACAGACCTGCGCCCAACAGCAATAACGCGCCGCCAGCCAGCCACGGGACAAATACATCCGGAGTAATCAGGCAGAAAAAGAACATCAGGAAGGAGGCGACAATCAGCAACGCTTCACGCAGCCCACGTGGGCGACTAAGCGCATACTCTTCGTGTGTTTCTTTGCGAATATTGAGCAGTTCGATTTGTTCGCTTTCTTCGCCGCGAATCGACGCCTGCGTTGACGGAACAGGCTGCAACGCATAGCCACGAGTTTCCTGAATGTACTCTTGCAGCGTATGACCGTTGAGAGAAATAACCAGCGGCAGCGAATCGGTATGGATCAGTTCAACGCTATTTTCATCGTTGATGTACTGCTCCCAGAACGGGGGCAGGTGGACTTCCACCGAATCGAGATAATAACGCCATTTGTTAGGATCGTCGGTTGAAATGCCATAACGCGTGATGGCATGTGTCAGCATCATGACGTTGTTGCTTTCCGCGTTCAGCGTCAGTGATACGGGGGCCGTGCTGGCGCCCGTCGGACCAGGAACCTGCAAAACCTGCGTCAGGCTGTCGAGATAATTTTCAACGGCGTTACGTTCTTCAGGCATGAGTTTGCGCGTTTGCGCATCAGCGAAGGCGTTAGTCCAGGGCAGTTGACGCCGTCTGGAGCGCACTTTTATCAGCCATCCCGCAAGTAGTGAGCAGGCCAGCAAAGCAGCTATAAAAATTACAATGGTGCTCATGCTTTCCCCATCTTACTTAATTTGTCAGGTGTGATTAGTCGCATCCTGGACACAATATAGGATCCTGCGGTTGGCTATCGGCAAGCGTGGAGTTGAACTTGAGCATCATTAAGCGCATCCCAGTAACCGGTGATCATAGCAAACCCTCTGAGGGCGGAATATCAGCAAATTCCTGGAGTTATTTCAACCTATTGACTTTTAATTTGATTTGAGAATGATTATTTATTAAGTTGCGTAAATGTAAATAACATGCAATTCACATTGCCGAATGCGTGTCCGATATCGCACAATAACTGCTGATTTCACAGCATAGATTCCACGATGAGCAAATCATTACAAAAACCCACCATTCTGAATGTTGAAACTGTAGCCCGTTCCCGATTGTTTACCATCGAAAGCGTGGATCTGGAGTTCAGCAACGGCGTGCGGCGTGTTTATGAACGAATGCGTCCAACCAACCGGGAAGCCGTGATGATTGTGCCGATTGTGGACGATCACCTGATTTTGATCCGCGAATACGCGGTGGGAACTGAATCCTACGAATTAGGTTTTTCGAAAGGATTAATTGATCCCGGTGAAAGTGTTTATGAAGCAGCAAACCGCGAACTCAAAGAAGAAGTGGGATTTGGCGCAAGGGATCTGACTTTTTTGAAGAAACTCAGCATGGCACCGTCTTACTTTTCCAGCAAAATGAATATCGTGGTGGCGCAAGATCTCTACCCTGAATCGCTGGAAGGCGATGAACCAGAGCCACTACCTCAGGTGCGCTGGCCACTGACGCATATGATGGATTTGCTCGAAGATCCTGACTTCAACGAAGCGCGTAATGTCAGCGCGTTGTTTCTGGTGCGCGAGTGGTTGAAGGGGCAGGGACGGTTGTAAATACGTGGAGCTTGCCTGATGCGCTACGCTTATCAGGCCTACGTGGTTCCTGCAATATATTGAGTTTCGACGATTTTGTTGGCTGGATAAGGCGTTCACGCCGCATCCAGCATGAACAACGCGCACTTTGTCTGCAAACTGAAAAGGCGCCGAAGCGCCTTTTTAATCAGAACAATTCCTGAGCCTCACCATTATCGATGATGGTTGTCCCTACCTCGCGTACTGCTTGCTGTGTAGGCTGCGTACCTTCGATGAAATACTCTTCGCGGCTGTTACCACCGTTGGCCAGTTGCCCGGTGCTGCGATCGATATTCACCGTCACAATACCCGGCGGCGGCGTCAGCGGTTGTTCCGGTACACCTTCCAGAACGGCTTTCATATAAGCATCCCAGGCTGGCTGGGCGCTCTTCGCACCGCCTTCGTAACCGGAGATCTGATCTTTAATCGCCCCGGAAGCCGTAGTGTGACCGAGATTACGGCGGTGATCATCAAAGCCAATCCATACCGATGTCACAACGCCCGGTCCGTAACCCGAAAACCATGCATCCTTCGAACTGTTGGTCGTCCCTGTTTTCCCGCCGATATCATGACGTTGCAAATCACGACCTGCGCGCCAGCCAGTGCCCTGCCAGCCAGGTTCACCAAAGATATTGGTGTTCAGGGCGCTCTTAATCAGGAACGCCAGCGGTGTGCTGATGACGTGTGGTGCGTATTCTGGCGCACCAGTCTTCGCCACTAATGCCTGATTAGCCTGCTCCAGTTGTGGCATTGGCACAGAAACATTCTGCTGTTCGCGAGAGATAGCCACGTCTTCAACGTCGCTGTTTTCCAGCACGTTCGATTTTTGCGTATCACCGTAAATCACCGGAATATCACATTCCGGGCAGGCTACTTTCGGTTTCGCTTCGAAAATCACGCCGCCCTGATCGTTTTCAATTTTGCTGATAAACCAGGGGTCGACCAGGAAGCCACCATTAGCCATCACTGCGTACCCGCGCGCCACCTGTAACGGCGTGAAGGAAGCGGAACCCAGTGCCAGCGATTCAGTGTGGACAATATTTTGTGCCGGGAAGCCGAAGCGTTGCAAATACTCTGCGGCATAGTCCACGCCCATTGCTCGCATTGCGCGTACCATTACCACGTTTTTCGACTGGCCCAACCCCTGACGTAAACGGATTGGACCGGCGTACTGCGGCGGTGAGTTTTTCGGCTGCCAGTCAGAACCCGCGCCTGCGTCCCAGCGGGAAATTGGCACATCGTTCAGCATACTTGCCAGCGTCAGACCTTTATCCATCGCTGCGGTGTAGAGGAACGGCTTGATATTCGAACCCACCTGACGCAGTGCCTGGGTGGCGCGGTTAAACTTGCTCTGATTGAAATCAAAACCACCGACCAGCGCCATAACTGCGCCGTTTTGCGGATTGATCGATACCAGCGCCGAGTTCACTTCCGGCACCTGTGCCAGCCACCAGGCATCGCCCACCTGGCGAACCCAGATTTGCTGACCTGTTTGCACAACATCGGTCACTTTACGCGGCGTCGGTCCCTGCTGTGTATCGGAGCGATAAGGCCGTGCCCAGCGAATCCCTTCCATACGCAGCGTCACAGATGTTCCGTCCGCCAGCATTGCTGTTGCTTCCTGCGGGTTGGCGCGGGTGACTGCGGCAGGTAGCAGCGGACCATAGGTTGGCAGCGCCTTCAGCGTATCGGTAATCTTTTTGTCATCCCACGCTGATTCACCTACTTTCCACAGCACATTGGCCGGGCCGCGATAGCCGTGACGCATGTCGTAGTCCAGTACGTTATTACGCACGGCTTGCTGTGCGGCCTGCTGCACTTTGCGGGTAATGGTAGTGTAAATGCGATAGCCGTCTTCATAAGCGTTTTCGCCGTAACGGTTATACATCTCCTGACGTACCATTTCGGTGAGATATGGCGCTGAGAAGGCGATCTCCGGTGCGTGATAGTTGGCGTTAATCGCTTCGGTGCGTGTCTCATCGAGCTGCTGTCGGGTGATATACCCTTCGTCCAGCATTCGCGACAGCACGACGTTACGCCGCGCGACGGCTCGATCCATTGAATAGAGCGGGTTGAAGGTGGAAGGGGCTTTAGGCAGCCCGGCAATCACCGCCATTTCGTTCAGTGTCAATTGGTCGACGGTTTTACCGAAATAGACTTGTGCCGCAGCACCGACACCATAGGCGCGGTAACCGAGGTAAATCTTGTTCAGATAAAGCTCGAGGATCTCGTCTTTCGTCAGCAACTGTTCAATACGAATTGCGAGGAAGACTTCCTTAATTTTACGCATTAGCGTGCGTTCTGGACTCAGGAAGAAGTTTCTCGCCAGTTGTTGGGTGATGGTGCTCGCCCCTTGCGATGCGTGACCGGAGAACAGCGCCACGCTTGCCGCACGGAAGATCCCCACTGGGTCAACGCCGTGATGCTCGTAGAAGCGGCTGTCTTCCGTCGCAATAAAGGCTTTCACCATCTCCGGCGGGATTTGATCCAATGTAACCGGAATACGACGTTTTTCACCGTATTGAGCAATCAGCTCGCCATCGGCGCTGTAAATCTGCATCGGAATTTGCAGGCGAACATCTTTTAATGTCGCCACATCCGGCAGTTGTGGCTCGATGTAGCGGTAGAGGCCATAAATCGAGCCTGCTCCCAGCAGAATGCAACAGACTGCAAGGATCAATAAATACTTTACGAACTTCACTGGAAATTTCCCATTTAGTTTCATTTGGGCAGTTTATAAACAAACGCGCGGTAGTATAAAGGCAAGCCAGACGCATTGATATACCCGTCAGAGTGACGGGGGATAAGGAGATCATCACAATGGCATTTAAGACCTGGCAAATTGGTTTGCATTTACAACAGCAAGAAGCGGTGGCGGTTGCTATCGTGCGTGGCGCGAAAGAATGCTTTTTGCAACGCTGGTGGCGTTTGCCGCTGGCGACCGACATTATCAAAGATGGGCGCATTATTGACGCGGAACGGCTGACTAAAACGTTGTTACCGTGGAGTCGTGAACTGCCACACCGTCATCACATTATGTTGGCATTTCCCGCTAGCCGAACGTTACAAAGGGCATTTCCGCGTCCGGCAATGTCCCTGGGCGAACGGGAGCAAATGGCCTGGTTGACAGGTACGATGGCTCGCGAGCTGGATATGGAACCGGACTCCCTGCGCTTTGATTACAGCGAAGATTCGCTAAGTCCCGCTTATAACGTGACCGCCGCGCAAAGCAAAGAGCTGGCAACGCTGCTTAGCCTGGCAGAAAGATTGCGTATTCACGTTAGTGCGATTACCCCAGACGCCTGCGCTTTGCAGCGATTCCTGCCTTTTTTACCTTCTCATCAGCAATGTCTGGCCTGGCGTGATAACGAACAGTGGTTATGGGCGACGCGTTATAGCTGGGGACGCAAACTGGCGGTGGGGATGACAAGCACGAATGAACTGGCCGCGACGTTAGCCATTAATTCTGAAAGTCTCGCGATATGCGGCGAAGGCGGATTTGACCCCTGGAATGCGGTTTCTGTGCGTCAGCCGCCACTACCGCCACCAGGTGGAAACTTTGCTATCGCGCTGGGGCTGGCGCTTGGGGAGGGGTACTGATGAATCCGCCAATCAATTTTTTGCCCTGGCGAGAGCAACGCCGGACGGCCTTTCTTCGCTTCTGGTTGCTGATGTTCGTTGCTCCTCTGCTGCTGGCTGTCGGGATAACGCTCATGCTGCGTTTGACAACCAACGCTGAAGTACGCGTTGACGCTGTTTTGCTTCAGGCGGAACAACAACGCGCCAGCACCCTACAAACCAGTAAACCACGTTTGCTGGAACGGCAACAATTACGCGAACAGCGTTTGCAACGTCAGCGCCAGCGACAATTTACCCGCGACTGGCAATCTTCGCTGGAGTCACTGGCGGCACTTTTACCCGAACACGCCTGGCTGACAACGATAAGCTGGCAGCAGGAAACGCTGGAGGTAAAGGGATTTGCGACGAACATTACTGCGTTAAACGCACTGGAAAAAGCACTCCGCCAGGATACTTCTTTTCAGCTCAACCAGCGCGGAGCCACGCAGCAGGATGCTCAAGGTCGCTGGCAATTTGAGTATCAGTTAACAAGGACGGTTAACGATGAACACTCTTTTTGACTGGTGGTTCGCGACATCACTCCGTATCCGCCAGTTTTGCTGGGCAGTCTGGTTGCTGATGTTAGTTACGCTCATTTTTCTTTCATCGGCACACCAGGAAGAGAGTGACGCATTAATTCGACTGCGGGCAAGTAATCACCAGCAATGGACGGCACTTTATCGCCTGGTAGACACCACTCCCATCATTGAAGAAAAGAAGTTGCCCTTTTCGCCACTGGATTTTCAGTTGCCCGGCGCGCAACTGCTTTACTGGCATCCATCCGCTCAGGGAGGCGAGTTGGCGTTAAAAACGTTCTGGAAAGCTGTGCCGTCGGCATTTACACGGCTGGCAGAGCGCAACGTCAGCGTGAGCCGTTTTTTGTTAAGCGTGGAAGGTGGTGACCTTTTGTTCACGCTACAACTGGAGATGCCGCATGAGGGTTAAACGCGGGTTGTTGGTAGGTATTGCCTTGTGCCTTTTAACCGGTATGCGTGACCCTTTTAAGCCGCCGGAGGATCTATGCCGGGTAAGCGAACTTAGCCAGTGGCGTTATCAGGGGATGGTAGGGCGAGGCGAGCGCGTTATTGGCGTAATAAAAGATGGGCAAAAAAAATGGCGACGGGTGGAGCAAAACGATGTGCTGGAGAATGGCTGGACAATTTTACAACTGACGCCAGAAACATTAACGCTGGGAACTGGAAAAAACTGCGAACCGCCACAGTGGTTGTGGCAACGGCAAGGAGATAAAAATGAAGCAATGGATAGCCGCACTACTGTTGATGATGATACCCAGCGTACAGGCGGCAAAGCCGCAAAAAGTGACGCTGATGGTGGATGACGTTCCGGTGGCTCAGGTGTTACAGGCGCTGGCTGAACAGGAGAAGTTAAACCTGGTGGTTTCGCCAGACGTCAATGGTACGGTGTCGTTACATCTCACTGACGTTCCCTGGATACAGGCACTACAAACCGTAGTGAAAAGCGCCGGGCTGATAACGCGCCAGGAAGGCAACATTCTTTCAGTGCATTCCGTTGCCTGGCAGAATGACAATATCGCCCGTCAGGAGGCTGAACAGGCGCGGGTGCAGGCAAATCTGCCGCTGGAAAATCGCAATATTACTCTGCAATACGCCGACGCCGGAGAGCTGGCGAAAGCAGGAGAAAAGCTACTTAGCGCCAAAGGCAGCATGACTGTCGATAAACGTACTAATCGCCTTTTGCTGCGTGATAACAAAACGGCGTTAAGCGCACTGGAACAGTGGGTAGCGCAAATGGATTTGCCGGTCGGGCAGGTTGAATTGTCGGCGCACATTGTCACCATTAATGAAAAAAGTCTGCGCGAGTTAGGCGTGAAATGGACGCTGGCCGATGCGCAACAAACCGGCGGCGTTGGGCAAGTGACCACGCTCGGCGGCGATCTCTCTGTGGCAACGGCAACGACGCATATCGGTTTTAACATTGGGCGTATCAACGGGCGTTTACTGGATCTGGAGCTTTCCGCGCTCGAACAAAAACAGCAACTGGATATTATCGCCAGCCCGCGTCTGCTGGCCTCACATCTCCAGCCTGCCAGCATTAAACAGGGAAGCGAGATCCCGTATCAGGTTTCCAGTGGTGAAAGCGGCGCGACGTCGGTGGAATTTAAAGAGGCCGTACTGGGAATGGAAGTCACGCCCACGGTGTTACAAAAAGGTCGCATCCGACTGAAATTACACATCAGCCAGAACGTTCCGGGACAGGTGCTACAACAAGCTGATGGCGAAGTGCTGGCGATTGATAAGCAGGAGATCGAAACGCAGGTTGAAGTAAAAAGCGGAGAAACGCTGGCACTGGGTGGTATTTTTACCCGTAAAAATAAATCGGGTCAGGATAGCGTACCGCTGTTGGGCGACATCCCCTGGTTCGGGCAATTATTTCGTCATGACGGAAAAGAAGATGAACGACGCGAGTTAGTGGTATTTATCACGCCACGGTTGGTTTCCAGTGAGTAAACTGCCGCAAAAACGGCGATGTTTTCATGCTGAACATGTTTCATCTATTTGACGTGCGCAGGTATTTAGCATACAAGGAGTACCGATTTGAGAGTCGGTGCTCTTTGTTACCTGCGTTTTATGATGGTGATTTATCTTTCACGCGGCATTTTGCTGTCTTTTTTACGCTAATCTTACCCGGTGATTTATCGCCAGAGCGGTGATAGCAAGGCAGTGCACCTGCAGCGACCAGATATGCAGAGGGATGGGCAATTTATTCAGTTGCCAAACCCGCTGGAGTATTGAGATAATTTTCAGTCTGACTCTCGCAATATTTTATGAGGTTTCAGTTCATGTCCTGCGGCGCTCTCTGAGCGAAGCGGGTTTATCATTAACGAATAGTCTTAGTAGTACCGAAAAAATGGCAGAGAAACGCAATATCTTTCTGGTTGGGCCTATGGGTGCCGGAAAAAGCACTATTGGGCGCCAGTTAGCTCAACAACTCAATATGGAATTTTACGATTCCGATCAAGAGATTGAGAAACGAACCGGAGCTGATGTGGGCTGGGTTTTCGATTTAGAAGGCGAAGAAGGCTTCCGCGATCGCGAAGAAAAGGTCATCAATGAGTTGACCGAGAAACAGGGTATTGTGCTGGCTACTGGCGGCGGCTCTGTGAAATCCCGCGAAACGCGTAACCGTCTTTCCGCACGTGGCGTTGTCGTTTATCTTGAAACGACCATCGAAAAGCAACTTGCGCGCACGCAGCGTGATAAAAAACGCCCGTTGCTGCACGTTGAAACACCGCCGCGTGAAGTTCTGGAAGCATTGGCTAATGAACGCAATCCGCTGTATGAAGAGATTGCCGACGTGACCATTCGTACTGATGATCAAAGCGCCAAAGTGGTCGCAAACCAGATTATTCACATGCTGGAAAGCAACTAATTCTGGCTTTATATACACTCGTCTGCGGGTACAGTAATAAGGTGGATGTCGCGTTATGGAGAGGATAGTCGTCACTCTCGGGGAACGTAGTTACCCAATTACCATCGCATCTGGTTTGTTTAACGAACCAGCTTCATTCTTACCGCTGAAATCGGGTGAGCAGGTGATGTTGGTCACCAACGAAACCCTGGCTCCTCTGTATCTCGATAAGGTTCGCAGCGTACTTGAACAGGCGGGTGTTAACGTCGATAGCGTTATCCTCCCTGACGGCGAGCAGTATAAAAGCCTGGCAGTACTCGACACCGTTTTTACGGCGTTGTTGCAAAAACCGCACGGTCGCGATACGACGCTGGTGGCGCTTGGCGGCGGCGTAGTAGGCGATCTTACCGGTTTTGCAGCGGCGAGCTATCAGCGCGGCGTTCGCTTCATTCAAGTCCCGACGACATTGCTGTCGCAGGTGGACTCTTCCGTTGGCGGAAAAACCGCAGTCAACCATCCCCTCGGTAAAAATATGATTGGCGCTTTTTATCAGCCAGCATCAGTGGTGGTGGATCTCGACTGTCTGAAAACGCTTCCTCCGAGAGAGTTAGCTTCGGGGCTGGCGGAAGTCATCAAATACGGCATTATTCTTGACGGTGAGTTTTTCAACTGGCTGGAAGATAATCTGGATGCGCTGCTCAATCTGGATGGTCCGGCAATGGCGTACTGTATTCGTCGTTGCTGTGAGCTGAAAGCAGAAGTTGTCGCTGCCGACGAGCGCGAATCCGGCTTACGTGCTTTACTGAATCTGGGACATACCTTTGGTCATGCTATTGAAGCGGAAATGGGGTATGGCAATTGGTTGCACGGTGAAGCAGTCGCGGCGGGTATGGTGATGGCGGCGCGGACGTCGGAACGTCTCGGGCAGTTTAGTTCTGCCGAAACGCAGCGTATTATTACCCTGCTTACGCGGGCTGGATTACCGGTTAATGGGCCGCGCGAAATGTCCGCGCAGGCGTATTTACCGCATATGCTGCGTGACAAGAAAGTCCTTGCGGGAGAGATGCGCTTAATTCTTCCGCTGGCAATTGGTAAGAGTGAAGTTCGCGGCGGCGTATCGCACGAACTTGTTCTTAACGCTATTACCGATTGTCAATCAGCGTAACAACAAGAAAGGTCCGGCCGCTTATCAGCGGTCTATTAGCTTCAGGTTAATTGCAACGTGGTAAGCATTAACCTTTTAGTGGGGTGTTAAATGGATGAATTCAAACCAGAAGACGAGCTGAAACCCGATCCCAGCGATCGTCGTACTGGTCGTTCTCGTCAATCTTCTGAGCGTTCAGAACGTACTGAACGTGGCGAACCGCAGATCAATTTTGATGATATTGAACTTGATGAAACTGACGATCGCCGTCCGACTCGTGCGCAAAAAGAGCGCAATGAGGAACCGGAAATCGAAGAAGAAATTGATGATTCCGAAGATGACGCTGTGGATGAAGAGCGTGTAGAGCGTCGTCCGCGTAAGCGCAAAAAAGCAGCCAGCAAACCGGCTTCTCGTCAGTATATGATGATGGGCGTCGGTATTCTGGTTCTGCTGCTGTTGATCATCGGTATCGGTTCTGCGCTAAAAGCCCCCTCGACCTCTTCCAGCGATCAAACCGCGTCTGGTGAGAAGAGTATTGATCTTGCTGGCAATGCGACTGATCAGGCAAATGGCGTGCAGCCAGCGCCGGGAACCACGTCTGCGGAAAATACCCAGCAGGATGTTTCTCTGCCGCCGATTTCTTCTACGCCGACCCAGGGGCAAACCCCGGCGGCAACGGATGGTCAACAACGTGTTGAAGTGCAGGGTGACCTGAATAACGCGCTGACCCAGCCGCAAAATCAGCAACAGCTGAACAATGTGGCGGTGAACTCTACGCTGCCGACTGAACCCGCGACTGTAGCGCCAGTTCGTAATGGCAACGCATCGCGTGATACGGCGAAAGCGCAAACCGCTGAACGTCCGGCCACTACGCGTCCGGCACGTCAGCAGGCGGTGATTGAACCGAAAAAACCACAAGCAACTGTGAAAACGGAACCGAAGCCGGTAGCACAGACGCCGAAGCGTACTGAACCGGCTGCACCTGTGGCGAGCACAAAGGCACCGGCTGCGACTTCTACGCAAGCCACAACGCCAGCAGCACCAAAAGAGACGGCGACTACGGCTCCAGTACAGACGGCATCTCCGGCGCAAACCACGGCAACACCAGCCGCTGGAGCGAAGACCGCAGGTAATGTTGGTTCGTTGAAATCGGCACCGTCCAGCCATTACACTCTGCAGCTGAGCAGTTCTTCTAACTACGACAACCTGAACGGTTGGGCGAAGAAAGAGAATCTGAAAAACTACGTTGTCTATGAAACGACGCGTAATGGTCAGCCGTGGTATGTACTGGTTTCTGGCGTGTACGCTTCGAAAGAAGAGGCGAAAAAAGCGGTATCTACATTGCCAGCAGATGTTCAGGCCAAAAACCCGTGGGCGAAACCGCTGCGTCAGGTACAGGCCGATCTGAAGTAATCAAGGTTATCTCCCGCAATGGTTTATCGTTGCGGGAGTTGCCTGAAGCGCTGGATGCTGTCGGAGCTTTCTCCACAGCCGGAGAAGGTGTAATTAGTTAGTCAGCATGAAGAAAAATCGCGCTTTTTTGAAGTGGGCAGGGGGCAAATATCCCTTGCTTGATGATATTAAACGGCATTTGCCTAAGGGTGAATGTCTGGTTGAACCTTTTGTGGGTGCCGGGTCGGTGTTTCTCAACACCGACTTTTCTCGTTATATCCTTGCCGATATCAATAGCGACCTGATTAGTCTCTACAACATTGTGAAGATGCGTACTGATGAGTACGTACAGGCTGCCCGCGAGCTGTTTGTTCCTGAGACAAATTGCGCCGAGGTTTACTATCAGTTCCGCGAAGAGTTCAACAAAAGCCAGGATCCGTTCCGTCGGGCGGTACTGTTTTTATATTTGAACCGCTACGGTTACAACGGCCTGTGTCGTTACAATCTGCGCGGTGAGTTTAACGTGCCGTTTGGCCGCTACAAAAAACCCTATTTCCCGGAAGCTGAGTTGTATCACTTCGCTGAAAAAGCGCAGAATGCCTTTTTCTATTGTGAGTCTTATGCCGATAGCATGGCGCGCGCAGATGATGCATCTGTCGTCTATTGCGATCCGCCTTATGCACCACTATCTGCGACCGCCAACTTTACGGCGTATCACACAAACAGTTTTACTCTTGAACAACAGGCGCATCTGGCGGAGATCGCCGAAGGTCTGGTTAACCGTCAGATCCCGGTACTGATTTCTAACCATGATACGGCGCTAACGCGCGAGTGGTATCAGCGCGCAAAATTGCATGTCGTCAAAGTTCGACGCAGTATAAGCAGCAACGGCGGCACACGTAAAAAGGTGGACGAACTGCTGGCTTTGTACAAACCAGGAGTCGTTTCACCCGCGAAAAAATAATTCTCAAGGAGAAGCGGATGAAACAGTATTTGATTGCCCCCTCAATTCTGTCGGCTGATTTTGCCCGCCTGGGTGAAGATACCGCAAAAGCCCTGGCAGCTGGCGCTGATGTCGTGCATTTTGACGTCATGGATAACCACTATGTTCCCAACCTGACGATTGGACCAATGGTGCTGAAATCCTTGCGTAATTACGGCATTACCGCCCCTATCGATGTGCATCTGATGGTGAAACCGGTTGATCGCATTGTGCCTGATTTCGCTGCCGCTGGTGCCAGCATCATTACCTTTCATCCTGAAGCCTCCGAGCATGTTGATCGCACGCTGCAACTGATTAAAGAAAATGGCTGTAAAGCGGGGCTGGTATTTAACCCGGCGACACCGCTGAGCTATCTGGATTACGTGATGGACAAACTGGATGTGATCCTGCTGATGTCCGTCAACCCTGGTTTTGGCGGTCAGTCTTTCATTCCACAAACGTTAGATAAACTGCGCGAAGTACGTCGTCGTATCGACGAGTCTGGCTTCGACATTCGACTGGAAGTGGACGGTGGCGTGAAGGTGAACAATATTGGCGAAATCGCTGCGGCGGGCGCGGATATGTTTGTCGCTGGCTCCGCTATTTTCGACCAGCCAGACTATAAAAAAGTCATTGATGAAATGCGCAGTGAACTGGCAAAGGTAAGTCATGAGTAAGTTTGAAGATATTCGCGGCGTTGCCTTCGATCTCGATGGCACGCTGGTTGACAGTGCTCCCGGCCTGGCTGCTGCGGTAGATATGGCGCTGTATGCGCTGGAGTTGCCCGTTGCAGGCGAAGAGCGTGTTATTACCTGGATTGGTAATGGCGCAGATGTGCTGATGGAGCGGGCATTGACCTGGGCGCGTCAGGAACGTGCGACGCTGCGTAAAACGATGGGCAAACCGCCCGTTGATGACGATATTCCGGCAGAAGAACAAGTACGTATTCTGCGTAAGCTGTTTGATCGTTACTATGGCGAAGTTGCTGAAGAAGGCACGTTTTTGTTCCCGCACGTTGCCGATACGCTGGGCGCATTGCAGGCTAAAGGCCTGCCGCTAGGTCTGGTTACCAACAAACCAACGCCGTTCGTCGCCCCGCTGCTGGAAGCCTTAGATATCGCAAAATACTTTAGCGTGGTTATCGGCGGCGATGACGTACAAAACAAAAAACCCCACCCGGATCCGCTGCTACTGGTGGCTGAACGTATGGGCATTGCCCCGCAACAGATGCTGTTTGTCGGCGATTCTCGCAATGATATTCAGGCAGCAAAAGCAGCCGGTTGCCCTTCAGTTGGCTTAACCTACGGATATAACTACGGCGAGGCTATCGATCTCAGCCAGCCTGATGTAATTTATCACTCTATAAATGACCTTCTGCCCGCATTAGGGCTTCCGCAAAGCGAAAATCAGGAATCGAAAAATGACTAAGCCCATCGTTTTTAGTGGCGCACAGCCTTCAGGTGAATTGACCATTGGTAACTACATGGGTGCGCTGCGTCAGTGGGTAAACATGCAGGATGATTACCATTGCATTTACTGCATCGTTGACCAACACGCCATCACCGTGCGCCAGGATGCGCAGAAGCTGCGTAAAGCGACGCTGGATACGCTGGCGTTGTACCTGGCTTGCGGTATCGATCCTGAGAAAAGCACTATTTTTGTTCAGTCCCACGTGCCGGAACATGCGCAGTTAGGCTGGGCACTGAACTGCTATACCTACTTCGGCGAACTGAGCCGCATGACGCAGTTTAAAGATAAATCTGCGCGTTATGCCGAGAACATTAACGCTGGTCTGTTTGACTATCCGGTGCTGATGGCTGCGGACATCCTGCTGTATCAAACCAATCTGGTGCCGGTCGGCGAAGACCAGAAACAGCACCTGGAACTGAGCCGCGATATTGCCCAGCGTTTCAACGCGCTGTATGGCGATATCTTTAAAGTACCGGAGCCGTTTATTCCGAAATCTGGCGCGCGCGTAATGTCGTTGCTGGAGCCGACCAAGAAGATGTCCAAGTCTGACGATAACCGCAATAACGTTATCGGTCTGCTGGAAGATCCGAAATCGGTAGTGAAGAAAATCAAACGTGCGGTCACTGACTCCGACGAGCCGCCGGTAGTTCGCTACGACGTGCAGAACAAAGCGGGCGTTTCTAACCTGCTGGATATCCTTTCTGCTGTAACGGGCCAAAGCATTCCGGAACTGGAAAAACAGTTCGAAGGCAAGATGTATGGTCACCTGAAAGGCGAAGTGGCTGAAGCGGTTTCCGGTATGCTGACTGAATTGCAGGAGCGTTATCACCGTTTCCGCAATGATGAAGCCTTCTTGCAACAGGTAATGAAAGACGGCGCAGAAAAAGCCAGCGCACACGCTTCCCGCACGTTGAAAGCGGTTTACGAAGCGATTGGTTTTGTGGCGAAGCCTTAATTCACTATTGATACCAAAAACCGGGGAAACCCGGTTTTTTTACGTCGTTATTTGCAATAACCCAAAAAAATGTGAAGCATCTCGCCGTTTCCACATCTGCTTGTTGCGCTTTATCTTCATTTTCATGAAGATATAAATATTCATTTTATTGAAAATTTATTATGCGTCGAACGTTTATCAAAAAAGAAGGCGTCGTCATCACGACGCTGGCTCGTTATTTGTTAGGTGAAAAGTGTGGTAATCGCCTGAAAACTATAGATGAACTGGCAACTGAATGCCGTTCGTCCGTCGGCCTGACGCAGGCCGCGTTAAAAAATCTGGAGTCAAGCGGCGCGATACGGATTGAACGTCGCGGGCGCAATGGCAGTTATCTGGTAGAGATGGATAACAAAGCACTGCTGACCCATGTTGATATCAACAATGTGGTATGTGCGATGCCCTTGCCCTATACCCGCTTGTACGAAGGTTTAGCGAGCGGATTAAAAGCTCAGTTTGATGGCATTCCTTTTTACTATGCGCATATGCGTGGTGCGGATATTCGCGTGGAGTGTTTGCTTAACGGTGTCTATGACATGGCGGTAGTTTCGCGACTGGCGGCAGAAAGTTATCTCACGCAAAAAGGATTATGTCTTGCGCTGGAGTTGGGGCCGCATACCTACGTTGGCGAGCACCAGTTGATTTGCCGTAAAGGGGAGTCCGGTAACGTGAAGCGCGTGGGGCTGGATAACCGTTCGGCAGATCAGAAAATCATGACCGATGTCTTTTTTGGCAGTAGCGATGTGGAGCGAGTCGATCTCTCTTATCACGAGAGTTTACAGCGCATTGTTAAAGGTGATGTCGATGCGGTTATCTGGAACGTGGTGGCGGAAAACGAACTGACCATGCTGGGATTAGAAGCCACGCCGCTCACAGACGATCTGCGATTTTTACAGGCAACTGAAGCCGTGGTTTTGACGCGAGCCGATGATTACCCGATGCAACAATTGCTGCGTGCGGTTGTTGATAAACACGCCCTGCTTGCCCATCAACAGCGAGTGGTCAGTGGGGAACAGGAACCCAGTTATTAAACGAAAGGCATCTAAAATGGAAACCAGACTCAACCTGCTTTGCGATGCAGGGGTCATCGATAAGGACATCTGCAAAGGCATGATGCAGGTCGTCAACGTACTGGAAACAGAGTGCCATCTACCAGTGCGCAGCGAGCAGGGAACGATGGCAATGATACATATGGCGAGTGCGTTGATGCGCAGTCGTCGCGGCGAACAGATCCAGCCACTGGATGACGAGTTGCTGGCTGAACTGTCGCAATGTCGCCACTGGCCAGCGATCATGCAGTTGCACCAGGTGTTATTGCAGGGATTCGCGCTGGAAGTTAACCCGTGTGAAGAAGGCTATTTGCTGGCCAACCTTTATGGATTATGGATGGCCGCTAACGAAGAGGTCTGAAGCCCACAACAAATCCACGTCGCATATCTTAAATATTCAAAAAAATGAATATTTGATTCAAGGAACAGAAACGAGGCAACAAGATGTTTGTAGAAGCATTGAAACGCCAGAACCCGGCACTGATTTCTGCCGCACTAAACCTGTGGCAGCAGGGCAAGATAGCCCCGGACAGTTGGGTTATCGACGTGGATCAGGTACTGGAAAACGGTAAGCGGTTGATTGAGACGGCGCGGCTTTATGGTATTGAGCTGTATCTGATGACCAAACAGTTCGGTCGCAATCCGTGGCTGGCGGAAAAACTGCTGGCGCTGGGCTACAGCGGTATTGTGGCGGTGGATTACAAAGAGGCGCGAGTGATGCGCCGCGCAGGTTTGCCGGTGGCGCATCAGGGGCATCTGGTGCAAATCCCTTGTCACCAGGTCGCTGATGCCGTTGAACAGGGCACCGACGTCATCACCGTGTTTACTCTCGACAAAGCGCGGGAAGTTTCTGCGGCGGCGGTGAAGGCCGGGCGAATCCAGTCTGTGCTGCTCAAAGTTTATAGCGACGATGATTTTCTTTATCCGGGACAGGAAAGTGGTTTTGCTCAACATTCGTTGCAGGAAATTGTCGCTGAAATCCAAAAACTGCCAGGACTCCATTTAGCGGGACTTACCCATTTCCCTTGCCTGCTATGGAATGAGAGTGCCGGGAAGGTTTTGCCGACGCCGAACCTCCAGACGTTGGTCAATGCCCGCAACCAGCTGGCGGAATCTGGTGTTGCTGTTGAGCAATTAAACGCGCCTTCAGCAACCAGCTGTACTTCACTGCCAATGCTGGCGGAATACGGTGTTACTCATGCCGAACCTGGTCATGCGCTGACGGGCACCATTCCGGCAAACCAACAGGGTGACCAGCCTGAACGCGTAGCCATGCTCTGGTTAAGCGAAATATCCCATCATTTTCGTGGCGATAGCTACTGCTATGGCGGCGGCTATTACCGTCGTGGTCATGCGCAACATGCGCTGGTGTTTACGCCAGAAAATCAAAGCATTACTGAAACATATCTCAACGCCGTGGATGACAGCAGCATCGACTACACCTTGCCTTTGGCGGGAGAGTTTCCGGTGAGTAGCGCGGTGGTGCTCTGTTTTCGTACACAAATTTTTGTTACCCGCAGTGATGTCGTGCTGGTGTCCGGTATTCAGCACAGAGCGCCGGAAATCGTAGGCCGTTATGACAGCCTCGGCAACCTTCTGGAGGCGTAAATGGCGCGATTTGTGGTGTTAGTGATTGATAGCTTCGGCGTGGGAGCAATGAAAGATGTCACGCGGGTACGCCCGCAGGATGCCGGAGCCAATACTTGCGGTCACATTCTTTGTGAGTTACCGCATTTACAACTGCCAATGCTGGAGAAGTTAGGGCTTATTAATGCTCTGGGCTATGCCCCCGGAGATATGCAGCCATCGGATTCCGCAGTCTGGGGTGTGGCGGAACTGCAACATGAAGGTGGCGATACCTTTATGGGACATCAGGAAATTTTAGGTACGCGACCACTGCCGCCGCTGCGGATGCCCTTTCGTGATGTTATTGACCGTGTTGAGCAAGCATTAATTACTGCGGGCTGGCAAGTAGAGCGCCGTGGCGATGAGTTGCAGTTTCTGTGGGTTAACCAGGCCGTGGCAGTTGGTGACAATCTCGAAGCGGATTTAGGCCAGGTCTATAACGTTACCGCCAATCTCTCCGTAATACCGTTCGATGAAGTCATCAAAATAGGTCGTGTGGTGCGTGAGCAAGTTCAGGTTGGCAGAGTGATCACATTTGGGGGGCTGTTAGCGGACAGCCAGCGCATTCTTGATGCCGCAGAAAGCAAGGAAGGACGTTTTATTGGCATCAATGCGCCGCGTTCTGGCGCTTATGACAACAGCTTCCAGGTCGTGCATATGGGCTACGGTGTCGATGATAAAGTGCAGGTGCCACAAAAACTGTATGAAGTGGGCGTACCAACCGTGCTGGTGGGGAAAGTGGCGGATATTGCCAGCAATCCTTATGGCGTGAGCTGGCAAAACCTGGTGGATAGCCAGCGGATTATGGATATCACCCTCGACCAGTTTAACGCACATCAGACCGCGTTTATTTGCACCAATATCCAGGAAACCGATCTTGCCGGTCATGCAGAAGACGTCGCACGTTATGCCGAACGTTTGCAGGTCGTTGACCGTAACCTTACTCGCCTTGTTGAGGCGATGCAGCCGGATGATTGCCTGATCGTGATGGCTGATCACGGTAACGACCCGACCATTGGACATAGCCACCATACCCGCGAAGTGGTGCCGGTACTGGTTTATCAGCAAGGGCTGGTTGCAACTCGTCTGGGGGTTTGTTCCACGCTCTCTGACGTAGGAGCTACAGTATGTGAATTTTTCCGCGCATCGCCGCCACAAAACGGCACTTCCTTTTTATCGTCCTTTCGCTTTCAGGGTGACTCTTTATGACCATCGACTCGACCGGCTACACCCTTGCCCATGAGCATCTGCATATTGATCTCTCCGGCTTTAAAAACAACGTGGACTGCCGCCTTGATCAGTATGCGTTCATTTGCCAGGAGATGAACGACCTGATGGCCCAGGGCGTGCGTAATGTGATTGAGATGACCAACCGTTATATGGGGCGCAATGCGCAATTTATGCTCGATGTAATGCGCGAAACCGGGATCAACGTGGTGGCCTGTACCGGTTATTACCAGGACGCGTTTTTCCCGCAACATGTGGCGACCCGCAGCGTGCAGGAACTGGCGCAGGAGATGGTCGATGAAATTGAACAGGGTATCGATGGCACGGAGCTGAAAGCCGGGATCATCGCAGAGATTGGTTCCAGCGAAGGAAAGATTACGCCGCTGGAAGAGAAGGTGTTTATTGCCGCCGCGCTGGCACATAACCAGACCGGACGTCCGATCTCCACGCATACCTCTTTTAGCACCATGGGGCTGGAACAACTGGCGCTACTGCAAGCCCACGGAGTTGATCTTTCGCGCGTCACCGTTGGTCACTGCGATCTGAAAGACAACCTCGACAACATTTTGAAGATGATCGATCTCGGCGCGTATGTGCAGTTCGACACCATTGGTAAGAACAGTTACTACCCGGACGAAAAGCGTATTGCGATGCTTCATGCGCTACGCGACCGTGGGTTGCTGAACCGCGTCATGCTGTCGATGGATATTACGCGCCGCTCCCATTTAAAAGCCAACGGTGGTTATGGCTATGACTTTTTATTGACCACCTTTATTCCGCAATTGCGCCAGTCAGGATTCAGTCAGGCCGATGTGGATGTGATGTTACGTGAAAATCCCTCTCAATTTTTCCAATAAGGACAGACTCATGAAAAAGATTGGCGTTGCAGGCTTACAGCGTGAGCAGATTAAAAAAACCATTGAAGCGACGGCTCCAGGCTGTTTTGAAGTTTTCATTCACAACGACATGGAAGCGGCAATGAAAGTGAAATCCGGGCAACTGGATTACTACATCGGCGCGTGTAATACCGGCGCAGGTGCGGCATTGTCGATTGCCATTGCGGTGATTGGCTATAACAAAAGTTGCACTATTGCCAGGCCGGGCATTAAAGCGAAAGACGAACATATCGCCAAAATGATCGCCGAAGGGAAAGTGGCGTTTGGGCTTTCCGTTGAGCACGTCGAACATGCGATTCCGATGCTGATTAACCATCTGAAATAAAAGGCACGACTATGGATCTGTATATCCAGATTATCCTGGTGGCGTGCCTGACCGGTATGACATCATTTCTGGCGCATCGCTCGGCGGCTGTTTTCCATGATGGTATTCGCCCGATCCTGCCGCAACTGATTGAAGGCTATATGAACCGTCGCGAGGCGGGGAGTATAGCTTTTGGTCTGAGCATTGGTTTTGTGGCCTCGGTGGGGATCTCTTTTACCCTGAAAACCGGCTTGCTCAATGCATGGCTGCTTTTTCTTCCTACCGATATTCTCGGCGTACTGGCGATAAACAGCCTGATGGCGTTTGGTCTTGGCGCGATCTGGGGGGTACTGATCCTCACCTGCCTGTTGCCAGTAAACCAGTTGCTGACTGCGCTGCCGGTAGATGTATTAGGTAGCCTTGGGGAACTTAGCTCGCCGGTGGTTTCTGCTTTTGCGCTGTTCCCGCTGGTGGCGATTTTCTACCAGTTTGGCTGGAAGCAAAGCCTGATCGCCGCTGCCGTCGTGTTGATGACCCGTGTGGTGGTGGTGCGTTTTTTCCCGCATCTTAATCCGGAATCCATCGAAATCTTTATTGGCATGGTAATGCTGCTGGGGATCGCCATTACTCACGACCTGCGTCATCGTGATGAAAATGACATCGATGCCAGCGGGCTTTCGGTGTTTGAAGAGCGCACGTCGCGGATTATCAAAAACTTACCGTATATCGCCATCGTGGGAGCATTGATTGCTGCCGTTGCCAGCATGAAGATTTTTGCCGGTAGCGAAGTGTCTATTTTCACCCTTGAGAAAGCGTACTCCGCAGGCGTAACGCCGGAACAATCGCAAACGCTGATTAATCAGGCGGCTCTGGCGGAATTTATGCGCGGGCTGGGTTTTGTACCGTTGATTGCCACCACTGCGTTAGCCACTGGTGTGTATGCGGTTGCGGGCTTTACCTTTGTTTATGCGGTGGGCTATCTCTCGCCGAATCCGATGATTGCGGCGGTATTAGGCGCCGTAGTTATTTCGGCGGAAGTCCTGTTACTTCGTTCGATCGGCAAATGGCTGGGACGCTACCCGTCAGTGCGTAATGCGTCGGATAACATCCGTAACGCCATGAATATGTTGATGGAAGTGGCGCTGCTGGTCGGCTCGATTTTCGCGGCAATCAAAATGGCAGGCTATACCGGATTCTCCATCGCGGTTGCCATTTACTTCCTCAACGAATCTCTCGGTCGTCCGGTACAAAAAATGGCGGCACCAGTGGTGGCAGTAATGATTACCGGTATTCTGCTGAATGTACTTTACTGGCTTGGCCTGTTTGTTCCGGCTTAAGGAATGCACTTATGAAGACGTTTCCTCTGAAAAGTCTGACCATTGCTGAAGCGCAGCAGAAGCAGTTTGCGCTGGTGGATAGCATTTGTCGCCATTTTCCTGGTAGCGAATTTCTTACCTGCGGTGATTTGGGATTAACGCCGGGGCTGAATCAGCCTCGCATTACCCAGCGTGTGGAGCAGGTGCTGGCAGATGCGTTTCATGCGCCAGCGGCGGTGCTGGTGCAAGGCGCTGGCACAGGAGCGATTCGTGCCGGGCTGGCGGCTTTGCTTAAACCAGGGCAGCGTCTTCTGGTGCATGACGCGCCCGTTTATCCGACGACACGCGTCATCATTGAACAGATGGGGCTGACGCTTATTACTGTTGATTTCAATGACCTGTCGGCACTTAAGCAGGTCGTAGACGAGCAACAACCTGATGCGGCGCTGGTGCAGCATACGCGCCAGCAGCCGCAGGATCGCTACATTCTGGCAGAGGTGCTGGCAACGTTGCGCTCGGCTGGCGTTCCTGCGTTAACCGATGATAACTATGCGGTAATGAAGGTGGCGCGAATCGGCTGCGAATGCGGGGCGAATGTCTCGACATTTTCCTGCTTCAAGCTATTTGGGCCAGAGGGTGTTGGTGCGGTGGTAGGCGATGCCGACGTTATCAACCGTATTCGCGCTACGCTCTATTCCGGCGGTAGTCAGATCCAGGGCTCTCAGGCGCAGGAAGTCTTGCGTGGGCTGGTTTTCGCGCCGGTGATGCATGCGGTACAGGCGGGCGTTTCTGAACGGCTGCTGGCTTTACTTAACGGCGGCGCAGTGCCGGAAGTTAAAAGTGCCGTCATTGCCAATGCGCAGTCGAAGGTGTTGATTGTGGAGTTTCATCAGCCGATTGCCGCCAGGGTGCTGGAAGAAGCGCAGAAACGCGGTGCGTTACCGTATCCGGTGGGCGCGGAGTCGAAATATGAGATCCCGCCGCTCTTTTATCGCCTTTCCGGAACGTTTCGCCAGGCGAATCCGCAATTAGAACATTGTGCGATTCGCATTAATCCGAATCGTAGTGGTGAAGAGACGGTGCTGCGGATTTTGCGTGAGAGTATTGCCAGTATTTAATGCTGGATAGCACCGTCAGCTAAATTCCGCACCGCACATTCCCCTCGCCCCTCTGGGGAGAGGGGGAGGATGAGGGGAATGTGCGGGATGTAAAATTCAGTGCGCCAGCATCGCCGGATGCGATGCTGGCGCATCTTATCCGGCCTACGGTTAATGTCGTTGGTTATCAATCGTTAAGGTGATGCGATTGGCGCGGCAGAAGAGTTCCGAAACGTGCACTGGTTTGTCATTCTGATCAAAGGCGATTTTGCTGATGCGAAACAAGGGTTCGCCCAGTTCACACTTCAGCCATTTTGCCTGCGCGCGCGTAGCGGCAAAGATATCAATGGTCTTTTTGTCGCTGACCACTCGCGTGTCAAAACGCTCCTGAAATAACTGATAGGTGGAGCTGCCTTCGACATAAATCGCATCAAAATCAGGATAACGTGACAATGGGATCCACGAGCTATCAATAAACAGCGGCTCTTTATCAAGATACATCACCCGGCTGAGACGGAACACTTTGCTGTTGCCAGGAATATTCAGCTTCTCGCAAAACGGCGCGGCGCTGACCTGCTCTTGCTCGATCACTTTCTCTTTCGTCGGTTTACCTTGCGAAACACCAAAGTCGGTAAAGCCGCTAACGGTCAGCAGGGCGTTTTCAACTTTCTGACTTTGCACAAAGGTGCCTTTACCCTGCCAGCGGATCAGTATACCGTCCGCCACTAAGTCGCTGATGGCTTTACGAATGGTGATGCGGCTGACGTTGTACTGCGTACACAGCTCGTTTTCAGTTGGGATCTGTTGCCCAGCCTGGTAAACTCCCTGCGCGATATCATCCAGCAGCCGCTGGCGGACGGTGGCATAGAGCAGTTGATGAGAGTAGCGGTCCGTAGCTGACATAATCGACCCTGAAATAAAGAATGAATTACACGGATTATAGGGTCGTTTTCCGGCAAGTAACAGCACGTTGGCGTGAAGATGCTCACGCCAACGTTATGCCTACCAGGCACCGTGGTACTGAATAGTTTGTGCCGCACACGCCGTTCCCTGCGCCATCGCCTGCGGTAATGTCATCCCCGCAGACCAGCCGCAAAGGAATCCGGCAATGAACGAATCTCCGGCACCCATGGTGTCGATAACCGTCACCGGTTCAGGAGCCTGACGCCAGAACTGCGCGCCATCCCAGGCAATGCTGCCGTTTTCACCCAGCGTGACAATCACCACGCCTGCGCCACGGGCAACAATCGCCTTCATCTTCAGACGTAACGCTTCGTCTTCTTGCGGCGCGGAGGCAAAGGCAAAATCGAGATGCGGCACCAGTGTCTGCCAGAGCGGGCTGTCCCACTTGTCGGAGAAGTCGAAAGCGGTAAGTTTGCCCGCTGCGTGCAGGTGCGGGAATGCGTCCTCCGCATGTCCCCAGATTGCCGCGTGCACAATGTCATACTGCGCCAGCCAGGCGTAATCCTCTTCGCTCAGGGCAAAGTCGGCCATCACGCCTTCGGTGTAGTCGCCAAAAACGCGATCGTTGCCGTGCAGTTCCACCTGAGTTTGCGCGGTAACGCCGTGTTTCGTATGGACATGGCTGATATCGACGCCCATGTGGGCAAGATCCTGCTTCAGCTTTGTGCCGTAGTCATCGTCACCCACCCAGGTAATGCATCCGGGTTGTATGTCGTAGCGAGTGCAGTACACCGCCACGTTCACCGCATTACCGCCAGAAAACGCTTTATTCAGTTGCGGGTAGATATCGACGCAGTTATCGCCGATTGTCGCCAGGTTTTTCATCTCGCATCCTCCGGCAGCAGCGCACGAAAGCGTTCCAGCGCCTGGCGAGCGTAGAGTCTGGGTTCGTTCATGTACATCGTCACCAGTTCCACCGTACAGTAACCGTCATAACCTCTGTCGATGATATCGCGCATCAGCTCCCGCAACGGCATTTTGCCTTCACCGGGGATGTAATGCGTGTCGCTGGCTCCGTCGCTGTCGACAATATGCAGATGACGCAGTTTATCGCCCAGTTTGTCGAAATAACTCATCACCGGCTCTGCCTGGACATACGGCGCGCAGATGTCGACCATGCTGAACAGACGCGGCGAAGACACCAGCGCCAGCGCATGAAGCACATCGTTGGCGTTACACACGACGTTCGATTCATACGGCGTTAACGGTTCGAGGATCAAATCCATACCGATATTTTCCGCGTACTCGCACAATTCGCTTAAGTTCTCTGCCAGCCGCCCCCAGATAACATCAGGCGGCGTGAGATAACCCGCGTGAGCCGCAGAAATCAGCGTATAACCGGCGTTCATCTCTTTCGCCATATCCATCGCCAGCTTGATCATGTCGAGGCTTTCGCGACGCATATGCTCATCGCCCAGCATCATGTTATACGGATAACCATTGGTTTCTGGCGTGTAACCGATAATCGGCATCTGATACGTCTGCGCCAGTGCCTTAATGTGTTTGAGGCCGCCTGCTTTTAAGTCCGGCGCGAAGGCATGCGGACGCCCGCCCCAAATTTCAATGCCATCGTAACCCAGCTCGCTTGCGTCACGGAATGCGTGTTCAATAGGCAGCCGCTGGTGGCCGCAGGTAAACATACCTGTTTTCATCGGATAACTCCTTGCGTAAATCCGGCCCGTTGCCAGGCCGGGAGAGGGGATTAATATTCCACCAGACCACCGTAATAGCGGCGTTCATCCGGGTTGTGATCTTTGTAAATTGACAGGTAGTAGTAGAGCCACTCCATCGGCACGAACATCAGGAACGGCGCCAGCCACGGATGTAGCCCTTGCGAAATTTCGGCGTAATCGATGACGATCACGTTGTCGGTACGCTGTTTGACAAAGTTAATGGCGCGTTCGGTGGTATGGCGGCTTTCGTCATTGCCGAGCAGGAACAGGAATGGAACACCCGGTTCAACAATCTCCAGCGGGCCGTGGCGGAACTCACCGCTCTCAATCACACAGCCGTGGGTCCAGGTAAATTCCATCAGCGTTACAATGCCTTCTTTGTAACCCAGCGGACGCAGCGGTCCCGCAGAAACCGTGTAAATCATCGGCCACTGGCTGGCCTGTTCACCGAGCTGGCGACCTTTCTCTTCCCATGTACGCACCAGATGACCGAGCGCATCCGGCAATTGCTTAAGATCGTTTTTGATCTTGCCGATTTCCGCGTTTGGCGCGAGGCGGGTGATCATCTCCAGCACCACGCTGTAGCAGAGCAGCAGGTGAATTTCCCAGATGCAGTCGGCCTGATAATCAATGGTAAACTCTGCCGCCGAAGTAATCGGGCTGTCCGCGCGTTTGGTGAACGCCGCAGTGAGTGCACCGCAGGCCCGGCCCAGTTCCAGCGCCTTGATTACCTCTTCGGTTTTACCGTAGTCAGAAACGCCAATCACTGCACAACGATCGTCGAGGCGATGCGGGGTGTTATCGCAGAACTCCCAGCCGGAAATAGCGTAGACCTGAAGATCGGAAAAACGATCCGCCAGATGTTTCGCCGTTTGCGCCGCGTTGAGCGGCGATCCGCAGGCAACGAAATAAATACGATCAATGTCGCGCTTCACCATCTCTTCCACGATGGTATGTACCAGCGGAACGTCATGGGTGAGTACTTTTTCTACTTCCTGAACCATATTTTCGGTGACCAGAAAGTCCACGGTGCTTTTATCAATATCTAACATTTCACTTTTCTCCAGATAACATTACGACAAAGCATTTAGCTGGCGGCTCCGCTTCGCCCAGAAGGCGTAAGCAGGCAGACCAGTAGCAATAACGATGACGGCGCAGATAAGGCCGGGAATAGGTGCCCAGACAAAAGTTGAGGCAACCAGAATGAGGCTTGATGCAATGGCGAGGGTAGTCATCAGCCCGAAAGCCGGAGTACGCCACAGCGGTTTGTAATCGTCGCGTTTACGACACCAGATGATGGAGCCGAAGGTGAGGGTGTTTTTGAAACACATCACCAGCGTGAAGTAGCCCAGCAGGCTGGTGAGATCGGAAACGAAGATGAAGAAGATCCCAAGCGCCCCTTGCAGGATGATGGAAACATCTGGCGTGTTGTATTTCGGATGCACATGCCCGAAGCATTTGAAGAATAAATTGTCTTTCGCCATCGCGTATTCCAGGCGCGGCTGGTACATCACGCAACTGGAAAGCGAGCCGAGAATGACGATCATCGCCGTGACGGCAACGAAGATCCCGGCGGTGCTGCCGAGTGCGGGGATCCAGGTCAGGGCGTCGGAAATCGGCGTTTCAGAGTTGGCGAGTTTATCGAAGGGCATCAGCCCGGAAATCACCAGCGCCAGCAGGGTGTAAAGCACTAAAACCAGCAGGCAGGAGCCAATCAGCGCTCGCGGCATGGTTTTGCCGGGGTTTTTGATTTCACCAGTCATATAGCAGATGGAGGCCATGCCGGTATACGACCAACTGGTGGCAGAGATCCCCGCCAGTAGCGCCATAAAGCTGCCCGTCGCGCCAATCGAGGTGGTGGAAGGGGCGGTAAAATTCTCCGCTTTAAACCAGAAGATCCCAAGGCCAATGACGATAGTGAACGGGATAATTTTGGCGATGGTAATCAGCGTCTGAAACGCTGCGCCGCCTTCGACGGATCGCAGATGCAGCAGCATAAAGGCGATAATTAACCCGGCGGCGATAAATTTACCGAGCAGAGGATCGATAGGCGTTAAAAAGCCAAGATTGCTGACAATCGCCAGCGCCATGATTGACAGTGAAGGCGCATCGTTGGCCCAGAAGCTGGCCCAGCCGGAGAGAAAAGCCAGCGGTCGGCTACCGGCATTTTTTAAATAAACATAATCTGCGCCATTTTCCGGATAAGCGGTTGATAGCTCCGCATAGACGCACATTTGCGGGATCACAATTAACCCGCCGATGACAAAAGCGAGCACCGTCAGCCACGGCGTTCCCGCCGCTTTAGCGACTTCACCCACGGAGACGAAAATACCGGAGCCGACGGTTGTCCCGACGGCGATTGCAAGAACGGCCCAAAATCCGAGCTTGCGTTGGAGTTCCTGGCTTCCCATAGCGATACCTTTTTCTTGTCCAACACGTTGTAGGGGAGAGTTTGCAGTCATTTAAAAGGTAACATGACAATGCATGATGAATATAACAACATATAATGTTATGTGTTGTAGAGGAAGATCACAAAATTTTGCACAGGATCGTGTTGTGGCGGGAGTGAATGACTATCGCATTGAAATTAAAATGAAATTATTTTTACAGGCAGGGGGAAAGAAGGGCATAGAAACAAATACGCCCTCGGGGGATCCAGAGGGCGTCAGGCAATTAAACCGACATTAACCGATTTCTATTAAGAGATTACTGTGCAGTAGGACCGCAACCGCCAATGATTTTAGAAATAGAAATTGCCGGGTGCAGCAGGTAGTCGTAAGAGCAGTTCTTATCACGGTTTTCAATATGACCAGTACATGCAGTTAACGTAGCCAGTACTGCACCTACCAGTGCAACTTTAATAAATTTGTTCATTTTCATTCCCTATGTAAAATATATCGAGTAATATTCATTAATTATATGAATATAAGCAAACAGCTCGTTAGAGACAATACAGGAATATCTATTACACGTCAGTGAGTGGGCTATTAATATTTCGATTATATTTGTAAGCCCCTGTAACTGTAGGTGGTTATTAAAATAAGGAATTAGTTAAAAAGTTGTTTTATGTCTAATGAAGATAAAAATTAATATGGTGATTATTGTAAATAAAAAAAGGTCAGAAATATCTGACCTTAATTAAATTTGTTTAAATTAATGGTTTGAGAACCAGTTTAATTTATCGCGCAAACCAACAACCCGGCCAATAATAATTAATGATGGACTGTTCATTTGCTGCGCCAGATCGCCCAGCTGCGCGAGCGTACCGTCAATCACGCGTTGCGTTACCGCCGTCCCGTTTTCGACAATCGCCACTGGCATTTCGCCTGGCATTCCGTGTTCAATCAATTTTTGCTGAATGGTCGCAGCCTGATTTAGTCCCATATAGAATACCAGCGTCTGTTTTTCTGCTGCCAGGTTTTCCCAGTCCAGCTCACCACCGGTTTTTAAGTGTCCGGTAATTAAGCGTACGCTCTGAGCATAATCGCGATGCGTAAGTGGAATACCCGAATAAGCAGAGCAACCAGAAGCTGCAGTAATACCCGGAACTACCGAGAACGGAATACCCGCGTTGCACAGTGTTTCCAGCTCTTCGCCACCACGGCCAAAAATAAACGGATCGCCGCCTTTCAGACGCACCACGCGTTTGCCTTTTTGCGCTTCCCGCAGCAGGATCTGGTTAATCTCTTCCTGTGGTACGCAGTGGTATCCCGCGCGTTTACCGACGAAAACGCGGTCAGCATCGCGCCGTACCAGATTCATAATTTCGTCAGAAACCAGACGGTCGTAGACCACCACATCAGCCTGCTGAATTTGTTGCAGACCTTTCAGCGTCAGTAGCCCGGCATCGCCAGGGCCGGCGCCAACCAGCACCACTTCACCGCGATGGTCAAGCGGCTCGTTGATTAACTGTTCGGTCGTTTCAGTAATGGCTTTCTGATCGTTATTCGCCAGCGACTGCGCCAGGCGGTCATTAACGAACAGTTTTTCCCAGAAACGGCGACGCTCGCCCATTGTCGCGAACTGTTGTTTCACCCGACCGCGTAATTGCCCGGCGTATTTCGCTACCTGGCCCAGATGTAGCGGCAGCAGTGATTCGAGTTTTTCGCGCAGCAGTCGCGCCAGAACCGGCGAGGTGCCGCCAGAGGAGACCGCTACCATCAACGGTGAGCGGTCAATAATCGACGGCATAATGAAGCTGGCGGCTTTCGGCGCATCGACCACGTTACAGAAGATGCGGCGAGCTTCGGCGGCTTCGCTGACGCGCTGGTTAAGCGCGTCATCATCCGTCGCGGCAATCGCCAGCCAGCAGGGGTCGAGAAGGCTTTCATCAAATGGCCCTTCGACGAGGGTTAACATGCCAGCATCTGCCCATGCGGTGAACTGTGGAATAAACGCTAATGCATTCACCGTTAAGCGAGCGCCCGCGTCTAACAGCAACCTTGCTTTGCGTTCCGCAACATCACCACCGCCGACAATCAGACAGTCGCGATCGCGTAATTGGCAAAATATAGGCAAATGATCCACGTAAAAACCCCTTACTGATTAACCTGCAGCCGTTTCAGTTTGATTAAATTTGTCCGCAACCGGACGATTCGCTTTCGGCGTAGCATACCAATAACCCAATCCCATGAATACGGCGCCCGATAAAGTATTACCCAGCGTCACCCACAGCAGGTTATGCCCAATACCTGCCAGCGTATAGGCTTCGCTGTGGTTGCCGAACCAGGAGAGCGCGAACAGCGTCATGTTAGCGATGGAGTGCTCATAGCCAGACGCGATAAATGCCAGCAGACACCACCAGATAGCGATAAATTTCGCCGCCCCTTCAGTGCGCAGCGCCATCCAGATAGCCAGGCAAACCAGCCAGTTACACAATGCGCCTTTGAAGAACAGTACCATTGCCGGTGCAGTGGTTTTAGCCAGCGCGACGGAGTGAACGATGCTGGTATCTACCGGCAGCAGGCTACCGCCGCCCCAGCTATAAAGCATGGCAACGAAGACGGAACCGACCAGGTTGCCCAGCCAGGTTTGCGGCAGGATTGCCCACATTTGCCCGTGGCTGATAGTGCCCGCTTTCACCCCAAAGGTGAGGAACATGGTGTGTCCGGTGAACAGTTCAGAACCGGCGATAATCACCAGCGTTAAGGCGATACCAAAGGTCGCGCCCATCACCAGAGGACGTATGGACGGATCGAGCAAATTACCGAGCGTGAAAATCAGGATGATCCCAAGACCCACATACGCGCCCGCCATTGCGGAGCTGACCCAGAAGCCGAGCGGGTTATTTGCCGACAGGCGTGCAATGCGCGCAGCGTTAGCCGCACACTTATTAATAGTGTCTGTAAACATTTGATTATCCTTTAAAAAATAAAAACAAAAAATAAAACAAAAAGTTTAAAAAATGTCCTGCAATATACCGAAGGTCATTACAGGACAATGCAAAAAGGGGAGGCATTGCGCCTCCCGTTAAAACATTAACCGCGTAGCTGTACCACGCCGTCTTTCACTCGCGCTTCGTAATGCTTGACGGAAAACTGTTCGTCTTCCATGCACAAGCCGTCGCTTAAGCGAAAACGCTGTTTTTTCAGCGGGCTGGCTACCCACAGCTCGCCCTGGTGTTCCGCAATCAGCCCGCGTGACAGCACGCTGGATTCGAAGAACGGATCGATGTTGCTGATCGCAAACACCTGGTCGCTGTGATACGGGCGGAAAATTGCCACCTGCTCGTCACCTAACAGCGCGCAGACGCCGGTTTCAGGCAGGATGTCATCGATTTTGCAGATGTCTTTCCACTGGCTCATGCGTTGTCCTCCACCAGAGTTACCGGGATACGTTCATACGGCGTTGCCGGACGGTGCTGTTCGCGTTCTGGCACCATCTGCACGTTCGGGTCACGCTTGTCGCTGTTGATGAAGTGTTTGAAGCGAGTCTGCGCGGACGGTGTATTGACCGTTTCAGTCCACTCACACACTACCGCTTCACGCAGGCGCGCCATCTCTTCTTCCAGATGTGCGTTCAGCCCCAGTTTGTCGTCAATGATCACCGCTTTCAGGTAATCGATGCCGCCTTCAAGGTTTTCTAACCACGGCGCGGTACGCGTCAGTTTGTCGGCGGTACGGATGTAGAACATCATGAAGCGGTCAAGATATTTGATCAGCGTTTCGCGATCGATATCCGCCGCCAGCAGATCCGCATGACGCGGTTTCATGCCGCCGTTACCGCAAACGTACAGGTTCCAGCCTTTTTCGGTGGCGATGATACCCACGTCTTTACCCTGAGCTTCTGAACATTCACGGGTACAGCCAGAGACACCGAACTTCATTTTGTGCGGAGTACGGATGCCTTTGTAGCGGTTTTCCAGTTCCACGCCGAGACCCACGCTGTCGCCAACGCCGTAGCGGCACCAGGTGCTACCCACGCAGGTTTTCGCCATACGCAGTGCTTTCGCATAGGCATGACCGGTTTCGAAGCCGGCTTCAATCAGCTGACGCCAGATCTCCGGCAGATCGTCTTTCTGTGCGCCAAACATTGCCAGACGCTGGGAGCCAGTGATTTTGGTGTAGAGATTAAATTCACGCGCGATACGACCTACCGCCATCAGCCCTTCCGGGGTGATTTCACCGCCCGGAGAACGCGGGATCACCGAGTAGGTGCCGTCTTTCTGGATGTTAGCGAGGAAGTTATCGTTAGAATCCTGCAGCGGAGTATGTTCCGGTTTCAGAATGTATTCGTTCCAGCAGGAGGCCAGCAGCGAACCGACGGTCGGTTTACAAACTTCACAACCGTAGCCTTTGCCGTGTTTCGCCAGCAGTTCTTCGAAGGTTTTAATGCCTTCAACGCGGATCAAATGGAACAGTTCCTGACGCGAATAAGCAAAGTGTTCGCACAGGTTGTTGTTAACTTCGATACCCTGTTTCGCCAGTTCCGCATTCAGTACCTGAGTGACCAGCGGGATACAGCCGCCGCAGCCAGTACCGGCTTTGGTTTCGGCTTTCAGCGCCGCAACGGTGTGGCAGCCTTTGTTGATAGCAGCAATCAGGTCGCCTTTGGTGACGTCGAAGCAGGAGCAGATTTGTGCGCTGTCCGGCAGTTTATCTACACCGATAGATGGCTTACCGCTACCGGAGTGCGCTGGCAGGATCAGGGAATCTGGGTTTTCTGGCAGTTCGATAGCGTTCAACACCAGTTGCAGCAGGTTGCCGTAATCGCTGGTATCACCCACCAGTACCGCACCGAGCAGGGTTTTGTTGTCTTCGCTGACAACCAGGCGTTTGTAGATCTCTTTGCTTTCGTCGAGGTAAACATAGCTACGAGCGCCTGGTGTACGGCCATGCGCATCGCCAATACCGCCAACGTCCACGCCCAGCAGTTTCAGCTTGGCGCTAAGGTCAGCGCCTTCAAAGGCGTTTTCGCTACCGAGAATGTGGTCAACGGCGACCTGCGCCATTTTGTAGCCTGGTGCGACCAGACCAAAGACACGGTTGTTCCAGCTTGCGCATTCACCGATGGCGTAGATATCCGGATCGGAAGTCTGGCAGGAATCATTGATTACGATACCCCCGCGCGGAGCAACGTCCAGACCACACTGGGTTGCCAGCTTATCGCGCGGACGGATACCGGTAGAGAAGACGATAAAGTCAACTTCCAGCTCGCTACCGTCGGCAAAACGCATGGTTTTACGCGCTTCGACACCTTCCTGCACAATTTCAAGGGTGTTTTTGCTGGTGTGAACGCGCACGCCCATACTTTCGATTTTGCGACGCAGCTGCTCGCCGCCCATCTGATCAAGCTGTTCCGCCATCAGCATAGGGGCAAATTCGATAACGTGGGTTTCAATGCCTAAGTTTTTCAGCGCGCCAGCGGCTTCCAGACCTAACAGGCCACCGCCAACAACGGCACCGCGCTTGCTGCGACGGGCGCAGGATTCAATCGCGTTGAGGTCTTCAATGGTGCGATAGACAAAGCAATCCTGGGTATCAGAACCTTTGATCGGCGGGATCCACGGGTAGGAACCGGTCGCCATGATCAGCTTGTCATAATAAACGGTACGCCCGGCGCTGGAGTGAATCACCTTCTCCTGACGGTTGATGGTGATAGCGCGTTCGCCGACCAGAACTTTAATGCCGTGTTTCTCGTAAAAGCCTTCGCGCACCAGCGACAGCTCTTCGGCGGTGTGGTGAGAGAAGTAAGACGAGAGGTGTACGCGGTCATAAGCGATGCGCGGTTCTTCACAGAAAACGGTAATATCAAAGTTGGCCGCATCAGATTTATCAAGAAGATCTTCGATAAAGCGATGGCCGACCATACCGTTACCGATAATTGCGAGTCTGACTTTGCTCATTTTTGCCTCGATTTCTTTTCTATTACCGCCTACCTTAACGATTCAGCAACCCCACTTATTGATGCAAATCAAATTCACCTTTATATACTCCTTAAGAGGTATATTGCTGATTTGTATAAATATTCTTAAGTCACGGAATTGTCTGACATTTCATGTTTGTGCAAAAAACAGACAAAATAAAAGCATTTATAGAGATGAAGGCACGTTGCGGGAGATGAGAGGAAAAAGCCGGACGACAAAAGTGCCGCCCGGCATTGGCAATTAATGAGAGGTCAGGGTGTTGTGCTGACGGTGACGGCTGACAAAACCTAACAGGAAGCACATCACGAATACCACAGCGTACAGACCGTTTGCAGTGAGCAGTGCCGCCTGTGGACCGCTATGTTCTACGATCGGACCGGTAACCACAAAGGTCAGCATGGTGCCGATGGTTCCACAGGTGAGTACGAAGTTAACCAGTTTTGGCGATGGTACTTTTGTCTGCTGGGAACCCAGAGTGATGATGGTGGTATAGATTGCGCTGGAGAAGAAGCCCAGAGCAAGAATAGACCATGCCATATGCGCTGGTGTTCCGGTGTTAAAGACGTACATCAGAATCGCAGCCAGGCCTGCCAGCACGGTCAGAATACGTTGCAGGTCAAAGAAACGCAGAATAAAGCTGAACGCCCACATGCCGACCATGTACGACATCCAGAAGTTGCTTACCAGCGTACCCGCGTCGTTCAGGCTCATGCCCAGACCTTTGGCGTACTCTGGCACCCAGGAGATAAAACCTAGCTGACCGAGGATGTAGCACAGCGCAGCAATAGAGAGAAACAGCACGCCGATCCCCCACTTTTCTTTCGCTACCGGGGCGTCAGCTTTTGGCGCATGTTTGCCCAGCGCCGGGAACTCACAGCCGAAGGTCAGAATAAAAATAGCGACGTACACCAACCCGATGCAGGCATAAACCCAGTACCACTCAATGCTGCGCGCCAGCAGAAATGCGGCGATCATCGGGAAAATCATCCCGGCCATACTGAAGAAGGAGTCGGTAAACAGCAGACGGGAACCGCGCTGGCGCCCTTCATACATTTGCGTTACCAGGAATGTACCAATCGACATGGTGATACCGCTGACCACCCCAAGGATGAACATCGCCGCCGAGAACAGCGCCAGGCTGTGGCTGAACATCAAACCGGCAACCGCCAGCACCATCAGGAGAAAGCCAAAACGTAACTGCGTTTTCAACGGGACGATTTCCATCAGCCAGGCGTTGAGGAAGATAGAGATTAAAATGCCGGCGTTGAGGAAGGTGAAGGTATTACTCATACTGGAAACGGGCAGATTGAAATAATCGGCGATATTTCCCATCACCATCCCGGTGACAATAACCAACGCACCGGTCAGTGCGTAGGAAAGAAAGCTAATCCATGTGAGCTTGATGCGATTGCTGTTAGTCATGATTGGCCTGCGTTCAAAAGTAAAATGGCATAGCGGGCTATGCCGCGAGCGGGCGATTTTAGGTGATTTTGTGATCTGATTAAATATTTAATTGCAAACGGTTGCTAATTTGCAAACGTTAAAGTGATTCTGATCACGAAATAAAAGTGATCATCAGGTTACATATATTTCAAGTACGTAAAATTAGGTAAAGGAATGGCCTTGTCATTGAAGGCTATTTAGAATCTCTCCACTTGCTTTTTTTCTGCTCTGTTTGTTAAGGAAATCTCATGTTCAAATCGACCCTGGCGGCGATGGCTGCTGTTTTCGCTCTTTCTGCTCTCTCACCCGTAGCAATGGCAGCGAAAGGGGATCCGCACGTATTGTTAACAACCTCTGCTGGTAATATCGAACTGGAGCTGGATAGCCAGAAAGCGCCGGTATCAGTGCAAAACTTTGTCGATTATGTGAACAGTGGTTTTTATAACAACACCACCTTTCACCGCGTTATCCCTGGCTTTATGATTCAGGGCGGCGGATTTACCGAGCAGATGCAGCAGAAAAAACCAAACCCGCCAATCAAAAATGAAGCCGATAACGGCCTGCGCAATACGCGCGGCACTATTGCTATGGCGCGAACTGCGGACAAAGACAGCGCAACCAGTCAGTTCTTTATCAACGTAGCCGACAATGCCTTCCTTGACCACGGTCAGCGTGATTTCGGCTACGCCGTCTTTGGTAAAGTGGTGAAAGGTATGGACGTTGCCGATAAGATTTCCCAGGTGCCGACTCATGACGTTGGTCCATACCAGAATGTGCCGTCAAAGCCGGTCGTTATCCTTTCCGCTAAAGTCCTGCCGTAACGATTTCTCGCGCGGGCAAAATTGTCCGCGCATCTGCTCTTCCGGCGTAACCCGGATTTGCCGCTTATACTTGTGGCAAATGGACACGTTCAGGGAGGCATCCAGTGAAGAAACTCACCGATAAGCAAAAGTCCCGTCTCTGGGAGCTTCAGCGTAATCGTAATTTCCAGGCCAGTCGCCGTCTTGAAGGCGTCGAGATGCCATTAGTCACTCTTACTGCCGCTGAGGCTTTGGTGCGCCTTGAAGAGCTAAGGAGGCACTATGAGCGATAAATTCGGCGAAGGGCGCGACCCGTATCTCTATCCTGGCCTCGATATCATGCGTAATCGGCTGGATATCCGCCAACAGCAGCGGCTGGAGCAGGCGGCTTACGAAATGACGGCGCTGCGTGCCGCGACCATTGAGCTTGGTCCGTTGGTGCGTGGTTTACCGCATTTGCGCGCTATTCATCGCCAGCTGTATCAGGATATTTTCGACTGGGCGGGGCAACTGCGTGAAGTCGATATTTATCAGGGGGATACACCGTTCTGCCACTTTGCTTATATCGAAAAAGAGGGCAATGCCCTGATGCAGGCTCTGGAGGAAGAAGGTTATCTGGTCGGCCTTGAGAAAGCGAAGTTCGTCGAGCGACTGGCGCACTACTATTGTGAAATCAATGTCCTGCATCCATTCCGTGCGGGAAGTGGCCTGGCACAGCGGATCTTCTTCGAGCAACTGGCTATTCATGCGGGCTATCAACTGAGCTGGCAGGGTATCGAAAAAGAGACCTGGAATCAGGCAAATCAGAGCGGGGCTATGGGCGATCTCTCTGCGCTGCAGACGATATTTAGCAAAGTGGTAAGCGAAGCCGGGGAATCTGAGTAAAATAGCGCGGTTCTTTCGTACCGGAGCCGCCATGATCCTGCTTATTGATAACTACGATTCTTTCACCTGGAACCTCTACCAGTACTTTTGTGAACTGGGGGCGGATGTGCTGGTTAAGCGCAACGATGCGTTGACGCTGGCGGATATCGACGCCCTTAAACCGCAGAAAATTGTCATCTCACCTGGCCCCTGTACGCCCAATGAAGCCGGGATCTCCCTTGAGACTATTCGTCACTATGCCGGACGCTTGCCGATTCTTGGCGTCTGCCTCGGTCATCAGGCGATGGCGCAGGCTTTTGGCGGCAAAGTCGTGCGCGCCGCAAAGGTCATGCACGGCAAAACTTCACCGATTACGCATAACGGCCAGGGGGTATTTCGCGGTCTGGCAAATCCACTCACCGTGACGCGCTACCATTCGCTGGTGGTAGAACCTGACTCATTGCCAGCGTGCTTTGACGTGACTGCCTGGAGCGAAACCCGCGAGATTATGGGGATTCGCCATCGCCAGTGGGATCTTGAAGGTGTGCAGTTCCACCCGGAAAGCATTCTCAGCGAACAGGGGCATCAATTGCTGGCGAATTTCCTGCATCGCTGATTTCTGGTTGCTATCTAGTGATTTTTTATGCATATTTTGTGATTATAATTTCACATTGATTTATGCGTAACAGGGTGATCATGAGATGGCAACTGAACAAGCAGCAATTACACGCGCGACTTTCGATGAAGTGATCCTGCCGATTTATGCACCGGCAGAATTTATTCCGGTAAAAGGTCAGGGCAGCCGAGTCTGGGATCAGCAAGGCAAAGAGTACGTCGATTTCGCGGGTGGCATTGCGGTTACGGCATTAGGCCATTGCCATCCGGCGCTGGTGGAAGCGTTAAAAACCCAGGGGGAAACGCTATGGCATATCAGTAACGTTTTCACCAACGAACCGGCGCTGCGTCTTGGGCGTAAGCTGATCGAGGCAACCTTTGCCGAACGTGTGGTGTTTATGAACTCCGGGACGGAAGCCAACGAAACGGCCTTTAAACTGGCTCGGCATTACGCTTGCGTGCGCCATAGCCCGTTCAAAACCAAAATTATTGCCTTCCATAACGCCTTTCATGGACGCTCGCTGTTTACCGTCTCGGTAGGCGGGCAGCCGAAATATTCCGACGGCTTTGGGCCAAAACCGGCAGACATCATTCACGTTCCCTTTAACGATCTCCACGCAGTGAAAGCAGTGATGGATGATCACACCTGCGCGGTGGTGGTTGAGCCGATTCAGGGCGAGGGGGGCGTGACGGCGGCGACGCCAGCGTTTTTGCAGGGCTTGCGCGAACTGTGCGATCAGCATCAGGCATTGCTGGTATTTGATGAAGTGCAGTGTGGGATGGGGCGCACCGGCGATCTGTTTGCTTATATGCACTATGGCGTGACGCCGGATATTCTGACTTCCGCGAAAGCGTTAGGTGGTGGCTTTCCGATTAGCGCCATGCTGACTACGGCGGAGATTGCTTCTGCGTTTCATCCTGGTTCGCATGGTTCCACCTACGGCGGTAATCCGCTGGCCTGTGCAGTAGCTGGCGCGGCCTTTGATATCATCAATACCCCTGAAGTGCTGGAAGGCATTCAGGCGAAACGCCAGCGTTTTGTTGACCATTTGCAGAAGATAGATCAGCAGTTTGATGTGTTTAGCGATATTCGCGGTATGGGGTTGTTGATTGGTGCCGAGCTTAAGCCACAGTACAAAGGTCGGGCGCGCGATTTCCTTTATGCGGGCGCCGAGGCTGGCGTAATGGTGCTGAACGCCGGGACAGATGTGATGCGTTTTGCACCATCGCTGGTGGTGGAAGATGCGGATATCGATGAAGGGATGCAACGTTTTGCCCGCGCGGTGGCGAAGGTGGTTGGGGCGTAATAAGACGTGTCATCGTCGCATCAGGCAAAGCATGTCGGATGCGGCGTGAACGCCTAATCCGACCTACGGTTTGCTTCTGGCAATAATGATATTACGCCTTCGAATCCCGTAACTTCCGACTCAACCAAATCCCGTGATGCGGTCGCTGCCGCCAGGCCATCGCTGAAATGGTGTGCATTGTATTCAGATGACCAATAACGCGTTGTAAATGCTGCTCCAGCGTGCCAGACGCGCCTTCGTGTGGCAGCATCTCTGGCGAGTCTATGATATTGGCGTCACCAGAACTCCCCGGTTCATCATATTCCAGCCGCTGCTGACAGCGTTGAATAGCGATTTCACAAGACTGCAAATACTCCTGCGCCAGTTCCGGCGGCAATGCCCGGTGCTCCCGCGCCAGCGTAGTCATGGCATTAATATGCTCAACAATAAACTGACTATGCGTAACCCACAGTTTCATATCTGCCAGATAATGGCTGTTAAACGCCGGTTCCTGCATCGCCTGGTTCAATGAGTTATACAAGGTGTTATGCGCCTGATTAACCCGCATTCGTTGCCAGGCTAGTGGCGTAGGTTGCGGATCTTTACTGAGGATCAGACGAATGGCCTCCTGGTAAGTTTCTAAGGCATCATGGGCGTTCTTGCGCAATAAGCCGCTCTGCCACTGCGGCCACAGCCAAACTGTGCCGCCGAAGGCAATCAGACAACCGATGATAGTATCGATTAGACGGGGGATGATGTACTGCTCGCCATTCAGCCATAACAGTTGCAGGGTATATACAGCGGTAATGGTAAAACCGACCGTCGCCCAGCCGTAGTTTTTGCGCAATATCAGGTAACTGGCGAGCGTGGTGAAAAGCATCAGCGTCAGGGTGTAACCTTCAGGGATTTTAAAGTGCAGTGCAACACCTGCAATAATTAATCCAACCACGGTTCCGACAGAACGATTCACAATTCGCAGACGAGTCGCGCCATAACCATTTTGCGTCACCAGCAATACCGTCATTAGTATCCAATAGGATTTCGGCAGATGCAGCGCGGTGCCCATCAGGCTGGCAACGCTTAACATCACACTCAGTCGTCCTGCATTACGCAGTGCTGGCGATTTCAGGGAAAGATAGCTTTTCAGCGCCGGGAGTAACGGCATTCGTCGCTGTTTATCGGCCAGTAAGTCACGGGTATAGAGTGGTTTTTGCGTTCGCAGCACGCGGGCGATGCGGCTGAAATGCCAGTAGCAGAATTGCCCTACAGGGTTATCCGGATGCTGGCGGGCGATTTTTTCCAGTGCGCCAATTTGCTTATCCATCGTAAAACGCGTCGGCAGGCGATGGTAAAGAATGTCATCAGCCAGCACGCGCAGGCGAGTGGCGACGGTTTGCGCATTCCAGCGGATAACTTCCTCCGCATGGCTACGCTCGACCAGCTTTTGCACCTCTTCTGGCTGATGCAAACTGACCGAGATGTGTTCCTGTAAATCCAGCGCCTCCTGGAAAATGCGCAGCATCCGCTTGTAATCGGTATTATTTTGCGCGGAAAGCATATGCATTTGCTGATAGCACTGGGTAATTAAATCGACCGCTTTTTGCTGGCGTTCCAGCAGCGGTGGCAACGCTTTCTCAGGATCGGTGTGTTGGGTAAGCAGGCTGTATTTGGCTTCGCAATAATCTGCCAGTTCACGGTACAGCAGGCTAAGTGACTCGCGTAGCGGTTGTTCGCGCCAGAGCCAGAACCAAAACCAGTTAAACAGCCCATACCAGAGTGTACCCAACGCATAGATGAGCAACGGTTCCCAGACGGGCATGTATCCCGCCAGACTTAAGGTAAAAATAGCTGCCAGCAGCGATGCGGGAAGTAATTTTGCGTGTAATGGCCCTAACTCGGCAGTAACGCCAAGTATCAACGTTAACCCTGTCAGCAGAAATGGCAGGGGGATATCTTTTTCCAGCAGCAGTTGTGTTAGCAAGCTGCAGGTGGCAAACAGCGACGCACCAATAATTAAACGTTTGAAAAAGCGTTTATGGGGCGTATCAAGCCCCGCAATATTGCAACAGGCGGGGACGAGGGAAAAGAGCAGCCCAAGCCTTAATTCGCCAAGCAATAGACCAACGGCCACGGGCAAACATAGCACCAGCGTTTGTCGTAGTGCATAGTTGATATCAGGATGGTAAATCAGTCTGCGCCACATCGGGTTAAACAAAATGGCGCGCTACTCAGTAACGCGCCACTCCGACGGGATTAACGAGTGCCGTAAACGACGATGGTTTTACCGTGTGCGGAGATCAGGTTCTGATCTTCCAGCATCTTCAGAATGCGCCCCACGGTTTCACGAGAACAGCCGACAATCTGACCGATTTCCTGACGGGTAATTTTGATTTGCATACCGTCCGGGTGAGTCATGGCATCCGGTTGTTTTGCCAGGTTCAGCAGAGTCTGTGCAATGCGGCCTGTTACATCGAGGAATGCCAGGTTGCCCACTTTCTCTGAAGTGACTTGCAGGCGACGTGCCATCTGTGCGGAGAGACGCATCAGAATATCCGGGTTTACCTGAATTAATTGGCGGAATTTTTTGTAGGAAATTTCAGCCACTTCACAGGCGGTTTTCGCACGTACCCATGCGCTACGTTCCTGGCCTTCTTCAAACAGGCCCAGTTCGCCAATGAAATCACCCTGATTCAGATAAGAGAGGATCATTTCTTTACCCTCCTCGTCTTTGATCAGCACTGCCACAGAGCCTTTAACGATGTAGTACAGCGTTTCCGCTTTTTCACCCTGGTGAATAAGCGTGCTCTTGGATGGGTACTTATGAATGTGGCAATGAGACAAGAACCATTCGAGAGTCGGGTCTGTTTGCGGTTTGCCAAGCACCATGCGCGGTTATCCTCTGTTATAAGCTTTCTCCAGAGCCAGAAAACGCCGCTGTCTCTGGATTGCCGAAATGTGCTTCCCGCTACCTGGGAAGGGGCTATCAACTGAACTGCACGGTAATGTGACGTCCTTTACATACATGCAGTACATCAATGTATTACTGTAGCATCCTGACTGTTTTAGCATAGCTTTCGCGTTGTGTCTCCTGGTGTCTCGCTTCAGCATGACCCAGGTCGCCTTCCGTTGCGCGATTTGGTCAGTACGCGTACTCTGTCAGGAAAATTGACGCAATGGAGTTTCGATTATGCAAGCGCGTGTGAAGTGGGTCGAAGGGTTAACCTTTCTGGGCGAATCCGCCTCTGGTCACCAGATTTTAATGGACGGCAACTCAGGCGATAAAGCGCCAAGTCCGATGGAAATGGTGTTGATGGCGGCGGGTGGTTGCAGCGCCATTGATGTGGTTTCTATCCTGCAAAAAGGGCGTCAGGATGTGGTCGATTGTGAAGTAAAATTGACCTCTGAACGCCGCGAAGAGGCACCACGCCTGTTTACGCACATTAATCTGCATTTTATCGTCACCGGTCGCGACCTGAAGGATGCAGCGGTTGCGCGTGCGGTTGATCTCTCAGCCGAGAAGTATTGCTCAGTCGCGTTGATGCTGGAAAAAGCGGTAAATATTACTCACTCGTATGAAGTGGTTGCCGCGTGATTTAACTATCCCGTTGTGAAGCCGGAGAGTATTTTATCCGGCTTAATAGCAGAGTTACTCGATTTTCTTCCCTTCCATCAGTCGTTGCACCAGCGGCAGCATAATTAACTCCATTGCCAGACCCATTTTGCCGCCCGGCACCACTAATGTATTGATGTGGGAAATGAACGAGCCTTGCAGCATCGCCAACAGCCAGGGGAAATCGATTCCTTCCAGATTTCGAAAATGGATTACCACAAAGCTTTCATCCAGCGATGGGATGCCTTTTGCGGCGAAGGGGTTTGAGGTGTCAACGGTGGGGACGCGCTGGAAGTTAATGTGGGTGCGAGAAAACTGCGGTGTGATGTAGTTGATATAGTCTTCCATTGAGCGAACTACCGAGTCCATCACCGCTTCTCGCGAGTGCCCGCGCTCGCTGGTGTCGCGGATGAGTTTTTGAATCCACTCCAGGTTAACGATAGGCACTACACCAACCAGTAAATCCACATGCTGCGCGACGTTATGTTGTGGTGTGACCACGCCGCCGTGCAAACCTTCATAAAACAGCACATCGGTGGGTTCTGGCAGCGCCTGCCACGGGGTAAACGTACCTGGCACCTGATTCCACGGTACGGCTTCGTCGTAGGTATGCAGATATTTGCGAGATTTCCCTTTGCCGCTCAGGCCGTATTCAATGAAGGTTTGTTCCAGCAGGCCGAAGTCGTTAGCTTCGGGGCCGAAGTAACTGATATGCCGCCCGGCGTCGCGCGCTTTGCGGATCGCCATGTCCATTTCCGGGCGGGTGTAACGGTGAAAACTGTCGCCTTCTACCTCGGCTGAGCGCAGATTTAACTGCGCGAAGATTTTTCGAAACGCGAGGCTGGTAGTGGTGGTTCCCGCGCCGCTGGATCCTGTTACCGCAATGACCGGATGTTTGGCAGACATAGTAACTCCATGACTTAGCTATCATTATTATCTCGTCCGCCGACGGTTGCAGGTTATTCGCGAAACTGACTGCGCGGCATGATATTGACCGTTTCGTGCAGCTCCGACCATACCAGCACCGCTTCTCCGCACTGTAGCTGGCGTTTGACGTCGGCGACTTTCTGTTCAAGTGTACGCTCATGTTCACCATAATCGGTGCCTTCGCGTAACACAAAGCTTTCAATTAAATTTTCCAGCGTTTCGGGGGAGATGTCTTGCCACGGAATCAACATGATTTCGCCTCCAGATACGTTGATAACCAGTCAGGAATGCGTGACTCCAGCCACATTTGCGGATGAAGTAATGTACCGCCAATAAAGCCAACATGACCGCCATGTTCCGTCAGTTGATACTCCACCTGTGGTGGGAGATTTTCCGGTTGCGGGATCACCTGATGATCCATAAACGGATCATCTTTGGCGTGAATAATCAGCGTGGGTTTGGCGATCCGATTGAGCATCGGCATGGCGCTACACTGACGATAATAGTCGATAGCGTCGGCGTAGCCGTGAATTTTGGCGGTGATCAGATCGTCAAATTCGCGGATGCGGCGTACCGATTTCAACTGTGCGAGATTAATCGGCAGCGTTCCGGGGTAGGCCGCCAGTTTGCGCGCAGCATTGGCTTTTAACAAGTTCAGCAAGTAACGCTGATAAACGCGGGAGAAGCCTTTATCCATGTGATAACTACAGGCTTCCAGCATAAACGGTGCAGAGACAATCGCCGCCGCATCAATCGGGAGGTCATTGCCTTCTTTGGCCAGCAAACAGGCCAGCATATTACCGCCGAGCGAATAGCCGACGGCAGCCGTTGGCGCATGACCAAATTCGCGTTGCAGCCAGCGTAAAAACCAACTGGCATCTTCGGTTTCGCCCGAATGGTAAATGCGGTGCATCCGGTTTGGTTCACCGCTGCACCCGCGAAAATGCATCACCACGCCCAGCCAGCCGCGCTTTTGCGCCGCTTCGACCAGACCATGCGCATAAGGACTATTGAGGCTGCCTTCGAGACCGTGGAAGACCACCAGACGCGGTTTATGCTTCGCTTGTGTGGGGTCTTCACTCCACGCGAGATCGACAAAGTCGCCGTCGGGCAACTCCAGCCGCTGCCAGTGCGGGATGAATTTCACCTGACGACGAAACAGACGCGGCAGCATGGTTTGGAGATGACAATTGCTGAAACCGCGCATAGGGGTAAATTCAGCACTGCTGCTGAATACATTGGCATCGGTCGTCGTTATCTGCGCCATCAGTTGCTTTGGCCTTCCAGCAGCATCTGTTCCAGTTGCTCCTGGGCTTCCAGCCACGCCATTTCGCACTCTTCCAGGCCGGATTTGGCGCTGGCTTGCTGTTGCAGACAGGCGGTCAGCTCTGCTTTACGGCTCTGGTCATACAGCTCGCTGTCGCCAAGTTTCTCTTCCGCCTGCGCCAGTTGCGCGTTCAACTTCTCCATCTCTTTTTCCAGACGGGCGATCTCTTTACGCAGCGGCTGGGTTTGCGCACGCAACTCTGCTTCCCGACGCTTCTGATCTTTACGTGCCTGGGCGCTGTTAGCGTTCTCTTTTGGCGCTTCGTCGGCCTGGTTTTCCTGCTTTTGTACGTCGCTTAACCACTGTTGATAATCTTCCAGATCGCCGTCGAACGGTTCGACTTTACGATCGTGAACCAGATAGAGATCGTCAGTGGTGGAACGCAGCAAATGACGGTCGTGCGAGACGACAACCAGCGCGCCTTCAAACTCGATCAATGCTTCGGTGAGTGCCTGGCGCATGTCGAGGTCAAGGTGGTTGGTCGGTTCGTCGAGCAGCAGCAGATTCGGGCGCTGCCAGACAATTAAAGCCAGCACCAGGCGCGCTTTTTCGCCACCGGAGAAGCGGCGCGTTTCTTCCGTCACTTTATCGCCCTGGAAACCAAAACCGCCGAGATAGTCACGCAGTTTTTGCTCCAGTTCCTGCGGTGCTAAACGCGCCAGATGCTGAATAGGCGATTCGTCAGCGCGCAGGTATTCCAGTTGATGCTGGGCGAAGTAGCCGAGTTTGATCCCTTTCGCCAGGCCAATTTCTCCGCTGACTGGCGCAAGTTCACCGGCTAACAGTTTGATTAATGTCGATTTACCCGCGCCGTTTCGGCCTAACAGACCAATGCGCGAACCCGGCACCAGATTCAGTTTTATCGAGTCGAGAATAATGCGATCGCCATAGCCCGCACTGACTTTTTCCATCTTCAACAACGGATTAGGCAGGCTTTCCGGCGCGCGGAAGCTAAAGCGGAACGGGTTATCGACGTGCGCGGGGGCAATCAGCTCCATGCGCTCAAGCATCTTAATGCGGCTCTGTGCCTGCTTCGCTTTAGTGGCTTTGGCACGGAAACGGTCGATATAACTTTGCAGATGCGCTACACGTTCTTGTTGGCTTTCGTACATCGCCTGTTGCTGCGCCAGGCGGGTGGCGCGCTGCACTTCAAACGAGCTGTAGTTACCTGTGTACTCGAACATGCTTTGCTGTTCGATATGAATAATTTTATCGACGATCGGATCGAGGAAGTCGCGGTCGTGAGAGATCAGGATCAGCGTGCCCTGATAGCTCTTTAACCATTTTTCCAGCCAGATAACGGCATCGAGATCGAGGTGGTTAGTCGGTTCGTCGAGCAGCAGCAAGTCTGAACGGCAAATCAGCGCCTGGGCGAGGTTAAGACGCATACGCCAGCCACCGGAGAAATCACTCACCGGGCGCTCCAGTTGTTCGTTGCTGAAACCGAGGCCGTGCAGCAGGCTGGCGGCGCGGGAGCGAATACTCCACGCGTCGATAGCATCCAGCTTGCCATGAATGGTGGCGATGGCGTGCCCGTCGTTACGTTCGTTGGCGTCGTGCAACTGCGCTTCCAGTTGACGATATTCACGGTCGCCGTCAATGACATATTCCAGCGCCGCTTGCGGTAACGCCGGCGTTTCCTGATTCACCCACGCCAGTTGCCAGCTTCCCGGAAAGGTGTAGCTGCCGCCGTCGGCGCTGATTTCATTTTTCAGCAATGCCAGCAGGGTAGATTTACCACAGCCGTTTTTACCCACCAGGCCGACTTTCTGCCCAGGGTTGATGGTGGCGGTGGCATTATCCAGCAGGACGCGCACGCCGCGACGAATTTGTAACGAGGAGAAAACAATCATAAGGCGCCGTATGTTCAGACTATGTTAACTTATCATTATGATAATGTAATGTATGGGCGAGCTGCCGCACCGGGCGCAATGGTAGCCCAAAACAGCGACTATACACAAAAACCATACCGGGAGGGGGATGATGTCTCAGCCAGCGAAAGTTTTGCTGCTGTATGCCCATCCGGAATCTCAGGACTCGGTGGCAAACCGGGTACTGCTTAAACCGGCCACGCAGCTCAGCAATGTTACCGTGCACGACCTTTACGCGCACTATCCCGATTTTTTTATTGATATCCCCCGTGAGCAGGCATTACTGCGCGAGCACGAGGTGATTGTCTTTCAGCATCCTCTTTATACCTATAGCTGCCCGGCGCTACTGAAAGAGTGGCTGGACCGGGTATTAAGCCGTGGTTTTGCCAGCGGGCCGGGGGGAAACCAACTGGCGGGAAAGTACTGGCGTAGCGTGATCACCACTGGCGAGCCGGAAAGTGCTTACCGTTATGACGCGTTGAATCGCTACCCGATGAGCGATGTTCTGCGCCCCTTTGAACTGGCGGCGGGCATGTGCCGGATGCATTGGTTAAGCCCCATTATTATTTACTGGGCGAGACGGCAAAGCGCACAGGAGCTGGTAAGTCACGCCAGAGCCTACGGCGACTGGCTGGCAAATCCACTGCCCCCAGGAGGCCGCTGATGGAAGGTTCCGATTTTTTACTCGCGGGAGTGCTGTTTCTCTTCGCGGCGGTGGCTGCGGTGCCGCTGGCATCGCGGCTGGGTATTGGCGCTGTGTTGGGATATTTGCTGGCAGGGATTGCGATTGGCCCATGGGGGCTTGGGTTTATTAGCGACGTCGATGAGATCCTCCACTTTTCGGAACTCGGCGTGGTATTCCTGATGTTTATCATTGGGCTGGAGTTGAATCCCTCCAAGCTTTGGCAATTGCGACGCTCGATTTTTGGCGTAGGCGCGGCACAGGTACTGTTAAGCGCGGCGTTGCTGGCGGGATTATTGATGCTGACGGATTTCGCCTGGCAGGCGGCGGTGGTAGGTGGCATTGGTCTGGCGATGTCTTCAACCGCAATGGCGTTGCAACTGATGCGTGAGAAAGGGATGAATCGAAGCGAATCCGGGCAGCTCGGGTTTTCGGTTCTGCTATTTCAGGATCTGGCGGTGATCCCGGCGCTGGCGTTAGTGCCATTGTTGGCGGGTTCGGCAGACGAACATTTCGACTGGATGAAGATCGGCATGAAGGTGCTGGCATTTGTCGGTATGTTGATTGGTGGGCGCTATTTACTGCGCCCGGTATTCCGTTTTATTGCAGCTTCTGGCGTGCGGGAAGTGTTCACCGCCGCGACGCTGCTGCTGGTGCTGGGTTCCGCATTGTTTATGGATGCGCTGGGGCTGTCGATGGCGCTCGGTACGTTTATTGCGGGCGTGCTGCTGGCGGAAAGTGAATATCGCCATGAACTGGAAACGGCTATCGATCCGTTTAAAGGCTTGCTGCTCGGGCTATTTTTTATCTCCGTCGGGATGTCGCTAAACCTCGGGGTGCTTTATACCCATCTGTTGTGGGTAGTGATAAGCGTGGTCGTGCTGGTGGCGGTGAAAATTCTCGTGCTGTATCTGCTGGCGCGCCTGTATGGCGTGCGCAGTTCTGAGCGGATGCAGTTTGCTGGCGTGCTGAGCCAGGGCGGTGAATTTGCCTTTGTGCTCTTTTCTACCGCTTCTTCACAACGCTTATTCCAGGGCGACCAGATGGCGCTGTTACTGGTGACGGTGACGCTTTCCATGATGACCACGCCGCTGCTGATGAAGCTGGTGGATAAATGGCTATCCCGCCAGTTTAACGGAACGGAAGAAGAAGATGAAAAACCGTGGGTCAACGATGATAAACCCCAGGTCATTGTCGTGGGCTTCGGGCGTTTTGGTCAGGTGATTGGTCGTTTGCTGATGGCGAATAAAATGCGCATTACCGTGCTGGAGCGGGACATCAGCGCCGTGAACCTGATGCGCAAATATGGCTACAAAGTTTATTACGGCGACGCTACGCAGGTAGATCTTTTACGTTCTGCGGGTGCAGAGGCCGCTGAGTCTATCGTCATTACCTGTAACGAGCCGGAAGACACCATGAAGCTGGTGGAAATATGCCAGCAGCACTTCCCGCATTTGCATATTCTTGCGCGAGCGCGCGGACGTGTCGAAGCACATGAGTTATTACAAGCCGGGGTGACACAGTTTTCCCGTGAAACATTCTCCAGTGCGTTAGAGCTGGGGCGCAAGACGTTAGTGTCGCTAGGTATGCATCCACACCAGGCGCAGCGGGCGCAACTGCATTTTCGTCGCCTGGATATGCGAATGCTGCGGGAACTTATCCCGATGCACGCTGATACCGTACAAATTTCTCGCGCCAGGGAAGCCCGACGCGAACTGGAAGAGATTTTCCAGCGTGAAATGCAACAAGAACGACGCCAAATGGATGGCTGGGATGAATTTGAGTAGAGGGTGAAGATGGCAATCCGAAAACGTTTTATTGCTGGCGCGAAATGTCCAGCCTGTCAGGCGCAAGACTCAATGGCGATGTGGCGCGAAAATAATATTGATATTGTTGAATGTGTTAAGTGTGGGCATCAGATGCGTGAAGCCGATAAAGAAGCCCGCGATCACGTTCGCAAAGATGAGCAAGTGATTGGGATTTTTCATCCGGACTAGCGATATGCGCCGAGTTTTTTTAAGCTAGTGAGTACACGGCAGCAGAATTCCGATACAATCTGCGCCACTATTCTTCCCATGCTCAGGAGATATCATGAAAGTAGCAAAAGACCTGGTGGTCAGCCTGGCCTATCAGGTACGTACAGAAGACGGTGTGTTGGTTGATGAGTCTCCGGTGAGTGCGCCGCTGGACTACCTGCATGGTCACGGTTCCCTGATCTCTGGCCTGGAAACGGCGCTGGAAGGTCATGAAGTTGGCGACAAATTTGATGTAGCTGTTGGCGCGAACGACGCTTACGGCCAGTACGACGAAAACCTGGTGCAGCGCGTTCCTAAAGACGTATTTATGGGCGTTGATGAACTGCAGGTAGGTATGCGTTTCCTGGCTGAAACCGACCAGGGCCCGGTGCCGGTTGAGATCACTGCTGTTGAAGACGATCACGTCGTGGTTGATGGTAACCACATGCTGGCGGG
>NZ_AEJZ01000063.1:0-17514 GCF_000208525.1 Escherichia sp. TW14182 | reverse complement strand
GATAAGGCGTTCACGCCGCATCCGGCATGATCAAAGTGCACTTTGCCAACAATCTGACGTACTGAAGCACAGGCATAGGAACCACGTCCGCTTTGCGTTAAGGTGTAACTAACCACCTTATAAAAGGACGAAATCATGGTCATTAACTGCGCCTTTATTGGCTTCGGCAAAAGCACCACCCGTTACCATCTGCCGTATGTACTTAACCGCAAGGATAGCTGGCATGTCGCGCATATTTTCCGCCGCCATGCGAAGCCGGAAGAACAGGCTCCTGTCTACTCGCATATCCATTTCACCAGCGATCTCGACGAAGTATTAAACGATCCTGACGTTAAGCTGGTTGTCGTCTGCACTCACGCTGATAGCCACTTCGAGTACGCGAAGCGCGCGCTGGAAGCCGGGAAAAATGTGCTGGTTGAAAAACCGTTCACCCCTACGCTTGCGCAGGCGAAAGAGCTGTTTGCGCTGGCAAAAAGCAAAGGGCTGACCGTCACGCCGTATCAGAATCGCCGCTTTGATTCCTGCTTCCTGACGGCGAAAAAAGCGATTGAAAGCGGCAAGCTGGGGGAGATTGTTGAAGTGGAAAGCCATTTTGACTACTACCGCCCGGTGGCAGAAACTAAACCGGGGCTGCCGCAAGATGGTGCATTTTATGGCCTTGGCGTGCATACCCTCGACCAGATTATCTCGCTGTTCGGTCGCCCGGATCATGTGGCTTACGACATTCGCAGCCTGCGTAATAAAGCCAATCCGGACGACACCTTTGAAGCGCAGTTGTTTTATGGTGATTTGAAAGCCATCGTCAAAACCAGCCATCTGGTGAAAATCGATTATCCGAAATTTATCGTTCACGGTAAGAAAGGTACATTTATTAAATACGGTATCGACCAGCAGGAAACCAGCCTGAAGGCTAATATTATGCCGGGCGAACCGGGATTCGCAGCGGATGATTCGGTCGGTGTGCTGGAGTATGTCAATGACGAGGGCGTGACGGTAAGAGAAGAGATGACGCCGGAGGTGGGAGATTACGGACGCGTCTACGATGCGCTGCATCAAACCATCACCACCGGTGCACCAAATTACGTCAAGGAATCTGAAGTTCTTACTAATCTGGAAATCCTTGAACGCGGTTTTGAACAAGTCTCTCCCTCCACAGTGACTCTCGCGAAGTAAGTTTGATGGCTCCTCGAATAGTTCAATTTTTTTGAACAGAGGGGTCAATTTTCACCCTCTATCATCCCAGGCGGATCGGGTCCACACTAAGCCCATCGAAAACATTCAGGGGGTGAATACAAATGATCTACTTACGCAAAGCAAATGAACGTGGTCATGCAAATCATGGCTGGCTGGACTCCTGGCACACTTTCTCTTTTGCCAACTATTACGATCCGAATTTTATGGGCTTCTCCGCGCTGCGTGTCATTAACGACGATGTGATTGAAGCAGGGCAGGGCTTCGGCACTCACCCACATAAAGATATGGAAATTTTGACCTACGTGCTGGAAGGTACTGTTGAGCATCAGGACAGCATGGGCAATAAAGAGCATGTTCCGGCGGGCGAGTTTCAGATAATGAGTGCGGGTACGGGTATTCGTCACTCAGAGTACAACCCCAGCAGCACCGAGCGTCTGCATCTGTATCAGATCTGGATCATGCCAGAAGAAAATGGGATTACGCCGCGTTATGAACAGCGTCGCTTTGATGCCGTGCAGGGCAAACAGCTGGTTCTTTCGCCGGATGCGCGTGATGGTTCGCTGAAAGTGTATCAGGATATGGAACTTTACCGCTGGGCGCTGGTAAAAGATGAGCAGTCGATACATCAGATTGCCGCTGAACGTCGCGTCTGGATCCAGGTAGTAAAAGGCAATGTCACCATTAACGGTGTCAAAGCCTCTACCAGCGATGGTCTGGCAATCTGGGATGAGCAGGCAATCTCCGTCCACGCCGATAGCGACAGTGAAATCCTGCTGTTCGATTTACCGCCAGTCTAAATTTATCTCACAAACCTTCCTGAGGAATCAGGAAGGTTGTGATGCGTCCGTGGTAAACTAAAGGAATCTATCCCTTTTGTACCCTTCAGGACGATGAAAAAGAAAAGACCCGTACTTCAGGATGTGGCTGACCGTGTAGGCGTGACCAAAATGACGGTCAGCCGTTTTTTACGCAACCCGGAGCAGGTCTCCGTCGCCTTACGCGGCAAGATTGCCGCCGCTCTTGATGAACTGGGTTATATTCCCAACCGCGCGCCCGATATCCTCTCAAATGCTACCAGCCGGGCAATTGGCGTCCTGTTACCTTCTCTCACCAACCAGGTTTTCGCGGAAGTATTACGCGGCATCGAAAGCGTCACCGACGCGCACGGTTATCAGACTATGCTGGCGCACTACGGTTATAAACCGGAAATGGAGCAAGAACGTCTCGAATCGATGCTCTCCTGGAATATCGACGGGCTGATCCTCACCGAACGTACCCACACGCCGCGCACCTTAAAGATGATTGAAGTGGCAGGTATTCCGGTGGTGGAACTGATGGACAGTAAATCACCGTGCCTCGATATCGCCGTCGGTTTTGATAACTTTGAAGCGGCACGCCAGATGACCACCGCCATTATTGCTCGCGGGCATCGTCACATTGCCTATCTCGGCGCACGTCTCGACGAACGTACTATCATCAAACAGAAGGGATACGAACAGGCGATGCTGGATGCAGGCCTGGTGCCATATAGCGTGATGGTTGAACAATCTTCTTCTTACTCTTCAGGTATTGAACTGATTCGCCAGGCGCGGCGGGAATATCCGCAGTTGGATGGCGTATTCTGTACCAACGATGACCTGGCTGTCGGCGCGGCGTTTGAATGTCAGCGTTTGGGGCTGAAAATTCCTGACGATATGGCGATTGCCGGTTTCCACGGTCACGATATTGGTCAGGTGATGGAGCCACGGCTGGCGAGTGTGCTGACACCGCGTGAGCGGATGGGCAGCATTGGCGCTGAACGCCTGCTGGCGCGTATTCGTGGCGAAGCAGTGACACCGAAAATGTTAGATTTAGGTTTCACCTTGTCACCGGGCGGATCTATTTAAGCTCACAAATTTGAAGTAGCTCACACTTATACACTTAAGGCACGGATGGATATTGCTTCTGATTTTGTCCGGCTGGACAATGTTACCGATAACAGTTACCCGTAACATTTTTAATTCTTGTATTGTGGGGGCACCACTTTGAGCACGACTAACCATGATCACCACATTTACGTCTTGATGGGCGTATCGGGCAGCGGCAAATCTGCGGTCGCCAGTGAAGTGGCGCATCAACTTCATGCCGCGTTTCTTGATGGCGATTTCCTCCATCCGCGTCGCAATATCGAAAAAATGGCGTCCGGTGAACCGTTGAATGATGACGATCGCAAACCGTGGTTACAGGCACTGAACGACGCCGCGTTTGCCATGCAGCGCACCAATAAAGTGTCGCTGATCGTCTGTTCTGCACTGAAAAAGCACTATCGCGACCTGCTACGCGCGGGTAATCCGAATCTCTCTTTCATCTACCTGAAAGGCGATTTTGATGTGATTGAAAGCCGCCTGAAAGCGCGTAAAGGCCATTTCTTTAAAACCCAAATGCTGGTGACGCAGTTTGAAACGCTGCAGGAACCGGGTGCGGACGAAACCGATGTACTGGTGGTGGATATCGATCAGCCACTGGAAGGTGTTGTGGCAAGCACCATTGAGGTTATTAAAAAAGGCAAATAAGTAGTGAGTACATTAACGCTTGTTTTAACAGCAGTAGGGTCTGTTTTACTGCTGCTGTTTTTAGTCATGAAGGCGCGTATGCACGCTTTCCTGGCTTTGATGGTGGTGTCTATGGGGGCTGGCCTTTTTTCCGGTATGCCGCTCGATAAAATCGCAGCGACGATGGAAAAAGGGATGGGAGGCACCCTCGGCTTCCTGGCGGTGGTTGTCGCGCTGGGAGCCATGTTTGGCAAGATCTTACATGAAACCGGCGCAGTCGATCAGATTGCCGTCAAAATGCTCAAATCCTTCGGCCACAGCCGCGCTCATTATGCCATTGGCCTTGCTGGGCTGGTTTGTGCGCTACCGCTGTTCTTTGAAGTGGCGATTGTTCTGCTGATTAGCGTTGCTTTCTCAATGGCGCGCCATACCGGCACGAACCTGGTGAAACTGGTTATCCCGTTATTCGCCGGTGTGGCGGCAGCGGCGGCGTTCTTACTGCCGGGGCCAGCGCCAATGCTGCTGGCATCGCAGATGAACGCCGACTTTGGCTGGATGATCTTGATTGGCCTGTGTGCGGCAATTCCGGGAATGATTATTGCCGGGCCGCTGTGGGGTAATTTCATCAGCCGCTACGTGGAACTGCATATTCCTGACGACATCAGCGAACCGCATCTCGGCGAAGGAAAAATGCCATCTTTCGGATTCAGCCTGTCGCTGATCCTGCTGCCGCTGGTGCTGGTAGGTCTTAAAACCATTGCCGCGCGTTTTGTGCCGGAAGGCTCTACCGCTTATGAATGGTTCGAGTTTATCGGTCATCCGTTTACCGCGATTCTGGTTGCTTGTCTGGTGGCGATTTATGGTCTGGCGATGCGTCAGGGTATGCCGAAAGACAAAGTGATGGAGATTTGCGGTCACGCGCTGCAACCGGCGGGAATCATTCTGCTGGTGATTGGTGCAGGTGGCGTGTTCAAACAGGTACTGGTTGATTCTGGCGTAGGTCCGGCACTGGGCGAAGCGTTAACCGGGATGGGGCTGCCGATTGCTATCACCTGCTTCGTGCTGGCCGCTGCAGTGCGCATCATTCAGGGTTCTGCCACCGTTGCCTGCTTAACGGCGGTGGGACTGGTGATGCCGGTTATTGAACAACTGAACTACTCCGGTGCGCAAATGGCGGCGTTGTCGATTTGTATCGCCGGTGGTTCGATTGTTGTCAGCCACGTTAACGACGCTGGTTTCTGGTTGTTCGGTAAATTTACCGGCGCGACCGAAGCCGAAACGCTGAAAACCTGGACCATGATGGAAACCATCCTTGGCACTGTCGGTGCTATCGTCGGGATGATTGCGTTCCAGCTGTTGAGTTAAGTTTGTTCGCCCGGTAGTTCTGACGCTACCGGGCTCATTTCGAGAAATTATCCCCGTCACCCCTTCATCCACATCCGAACGCCGTCGAGGAACATCTGGGTTGCCATCATCACCAGAATCAATCCCATCAGGCGTTCCAGTGCATTCACCCCTTTCTCGCCCAGCAGACGTAAAAATAGCGATGACTGCAGCAGGATGACAAATGTGCCGCCCCAGGCCAGCAGCAGGGCAATCACCAGATGCCCCATCTGATTGGGGTACTGATGAGACAGCAACATCAGCGTGGCGAGAATCGTCGGCCCGGCGACCAGTGGAATGGCTAATGGCACTATAAACGGCTCTTCACCAGCCGGAAGCCCGCTGCTGTTTCCCGAGGCGCTGGGGAAAATCATCTTAATGGCGATCAGAAACAGAATGATGCCGCCAGAAATAGAGACGGTTTCCGCCCGCAGACTAAGAAATGCCAGAATTTTCTCACCCGCAAACAGGAACACCAGCATCACCAGGAGAGCAATAAGCAACTCTCGCACCATGATTGCCCGACGTCTTTTCGGTTCAGTATGTTTCAGTACGGACATGAAAATAGGTAGGTTTCCGAGCGGATCCATAATCAAGATCAATAAAACTGCTGCAGAAATGATTTCATTCATAACTCAAGTTCCCTGATAATTGCGTTGGACTTTCTGCGTGCTATGAAAGCAGGATAAGTCGCATTACTGATTGCTTCGCTATCATTGATTAATTTCACTTGCGACTTTGGCTGCTTTTTGTATGGTGAAAGATGTGCCATGAGGACACAGGCACATATATACAGCACACATCTTTGCAGGAAAAAAACGCTTATGAAAAATGTTGGTTTTATCGGCTGGCGCGGTATGGTCGGCTCCGTTCTCATGCAACGCATGGTTGAAGAGCGCGACTTCGACGCCATTCGCCCTGTCTTCTTTTCGACTTCCCAGCCTGGTCAGGCTGCACCGTCCTTTGGCGGTACTACCGGCACACTTCAGGATGCCTTTGATCTGGAGGCGCTGCAGGCCCTCGATATCATCGTAACCTGTCAGGGCGGCGATTATACCAACGAAATCTATCCAAAGCTCCGTGAGAACGGGTGGCAAGGTTACTGGATTGACGCAGCATCGTCTCTGCGCATGAAAGACGACGCCATCATCATCCTTGACCCAGTCAATCAGGACGTCATTACTGACGGATTAAATAAAGGCATCAGGACTTTTGTGGGCGGTAACTGTACCGTAAGCCTGATGTTGATGTCGTTAGGCGGTTTATTCGCCAATGATCTTGTTGATTGGGTTTCCGTTGCAACCTACCAGGCGGCTTCCGGCGGTGGTGCGCGACATATGCGGGAGTTGTTAACCCAGATGGGCCAACTGTATGGCCATGTGGCGGATGAACTCGCAACCCCGTCCTCTGCTATTCTCAATATTGAACGCAAAGTCACGACCTTAACCCGCAGCGGCGAGTTGCCGGTGGATAACTTTGGTGTTCCGCTGGCGGGTAGCCTGATTCCGTGGATCGACAAACAGCTTGATAACGGTCAGAGCCGCGAAGAATGGAAAGGGCAGGCGGAAACTAACAAGATCCTCAACACATCTTCTGTGATTCCGGTAGATGGTTTATGCGTGCGTGTCGGAGCATTGCGCTGCCATAGTCAGGCATTCACCATCAAATTGAAAAAAGATGTATCGATTCCGACCGTGGAAGAACTGCTGGCGGCTCACAATCCGTGGGCGAAAGTCGTACCAAACGATCGGGAAATCACTATGCGTGAGCTAACCCCAGCAGCCGTTACTGGCACGCTGACCACGCCTGTAGGCCGCCTGCGTAAACTGAATATGGGGCCAGAATTTCTGTCAGCCTTTACCGTGGGTGACCAGTTGCTGTGGGGTGCAGCGGAGCCGCTGCGCCGGATGCTTCGTCAACTGGCGTAATCTTTATTCATTAAATCTGGGGCGCAATGCCGCCCCTTTTAGTGCGTAATACAGGAGTAAGCGCAGATGTTTCATGATTTACCGGGAGTTAGATAGAGCATTGGCTATTCTTTAAGGGTGGCAGAATACATGAGTATTCACTGCCTTACCTGAAGGGAGGACGACGCAGAGAGGATGCACAGAGTGCTGCGCCGTTCAGGTCAAAAAAATGTCACAACCAGATGTCAAAAATCAGTTGGATGGGGTGACACAATAAAACAGGAAGACAAGCATGTCCGTTCGTATCGATAGAGACGTGATAAACGCGCTAATTGCAGGCCATTTTGCAGACCCATTTTCCGTACTGGGAATGCATAAAACTACAGCAGGACTGGAAGTCCGTGCCCTTTTACCTGACGCCACCGATGTGTGGGTGATTGAACCAAAAACCGGACGCAAAGTCGCTAAACTGGAGTGTCTCGACTCTCGTGGATTCTTCAGCGGCGTCATTCCACGACGTAAGAATTTTTTCCGCTATCAGTTGGCTGTTGTCTGGCATGGTCAGCAGAATCTTATTGATGACCCTTACCGTTTTGGCCCTTTAATTCAGGAAATGGATGCCTGGCTGTTATCTGAAGGTACTCACCTGCGCCCGTACGAAACCTTAGGCGCACACGCAGATACCATGGATGGCGTTACCGGCACGCGTTTTTCTGTCTGGGCACCCAATGCCCGCCGAGTCTCGGTTGTTGGGCAATTCAACTACTGGGATGGTCGTCGTCATCCGATGCGCCTGCGTAAAGAGAGCGGCATCTGGGAACTGTTTATCCCTGGCGCGCACAACGGTCAGCTCTATAAATACGAAATGATTGATGCCAATGGCAATCTGCGTTTGAAGTCTGATCCTTATGCCTTTGAAGCACAGATGCGTCCGGAAACCGCTTCCCTTATTTGCGGACTGCCTGAAAAGGTCGTGCAGACCGAAGAGCGCAAAAAAGCGAATCAGTTTGATGCGCCAATCTCTATCTATGAAGTTCATCTGGGTTCCTGGCGTCGTCACACCGACAACAACTTCTGGTTAAGTTATCGCGAGCTGGCCGATCAACTGGTGCCTTACGCTAAATGGATGGGCTTTACCCATCTCGAACTGCTGCCAATTAACGAACATCCATTCGATGGTAGCTGGGGCTATCAACCGACGGGTCTGTACGCGCCAACTCGCCGTTTTGGTACTCGCGATGACTTCCGCTATTTCATTGATGCCGCACACGCAGCCGGTTTGAACGTTATTCTTGACTGGGTGCCGGGGCACTTCCCGACTGATGACTTTGCACTTGCCGAATTTGACGGAACAAATCTGTATGAACACAGCGATCCGCGCGAAGGCTATCATCAGGACTGGAACACGCTGATCTACAACTATGGTCGCCGTGAAGTCAGTAACTTCCTTGTCGGTAACGCGCTGTACTGGATTGAACGTTTTGGTATTGATGCGCTGCGTGTCGATGCGGTGGCGTCGATGATTTATCGCGACTACAGCCGTAAAGAGGGCGAGTGGATCCCCAACGAGTTTGGTGGACGCGAGAATCTGGAAGCGATTGAATTTTTACGCAATACCAACCGTATTATCGGTGAGCAAGTTCCTGGCGCGGTAACGATGGCGGAGGAGTCTACTGACTTCCCTGGCGTTTCTCGTCCGCAGGATATCGGCGGCCTCGGCTTCTGGTACAAGTGGAACCTCGGCTGGATGCACGACACGCTGGACTACATGAAGCTCGACCCGGTTTATCGTCAATACCATCACGATAAACTCACCTTCGGGATGCTCTACAACTACACTGAAAACTTCGTCCTGCCGTTGTCGCACGACGAAGTGGTGCACGGCAAAAAATCGATTCTCGACAGAATGCCGGGCGATGCATGGCAGAAGTTTGCCAATCTGCGAGCCTACTATGCCTGGATGTGGGCGTTCCCAGGCAAAAAACTGCTGTTCATGGGCAATGAATTTGCTCAAGGGCGTGAGTGGAACCACGACGCCAGCCTTGACTGGCACCTGCTGGAAGGCGGCGACAACTGGCACCACGGTGTCCAGCGTCTGGTGCGCGATCTGAACCACACTTATCGCTATCACAAAGCATTGCACGAGCTGGATTTTGACGCGTATGGCTTTGAATGGCTGGTGGTGGATGACCATGAACGTTCGGTGCTGATTTTTGTTCGCCGTGATAAAGAGGGTAATGAAATTATCGTTGCCAGTAACTTTACGCCGGTGCCGCGCCATGATTATCGCTTTGGCATTAATCAGCCGGGTAAATGGCGTGAAATCCTCAATACGGATTCCATGCACTATCACGGTAGCAATACCGGTAATGGCGGCGCAGTACACAGTGATGAGATCGCCAGCCACGGTCGCCAGCATTCATTAAGCCTTACGCTACCGCCGCTGGCCACTATCTGGCTGGTTCGGGAGGGATAATGACACAACTTGCCATTGGCAATCCCGCTCCTCTTGGCGCGCATTACGACGGCCAGGGCGTTAACTTCACGCTCTTCTCCGCTCATGCCGAACGGGTAGAGCTGTGTGTGTTTGACGCTCAGGGCATCGAACATCGGTATGATTTGCCAGGACGAAGTGGTGACATCTGGCACGGTTATCTGCCGGATGCGCGCCCGGGTTTGCGTTATGGTTACCGCGTTCATGGCCCATGGCAACCCGCCATGGGGCATCGCTTTAACCCGGCGAAGTTGTTGATTGATCCTTGCGCGCGGCAAATTGTCGGGGAATTTAAAGATAACCCGCTGCTGCACGCCGGGCATAGTGATCCTGACTATCGCGACAACGCTGCTATTGCGCCGAAATGCGTAGTGGTCGTGGATCACTATGACTGGGAAGATGATGCCCCGCCGCGCACGTCGTGGGGCAGTACCATCATTTATGAAGCCCATGTCAAAGGCTTAACCTACTTGCACCCGGAGATCCCGGTCGAGATCCGTGGAACCTATAAAGCCCTGGGGCATCCGGTGATGATCAACTATTTAAAACAGTTGGGCATTACCGCACTGGAACTGCTGCCGATCGCGCAATTTGCCAGTGAGCCGCGCTTGCAACGAATGGGGTTGAGTAACTACTGGGGTTACAACCCGGTGGCGCTGTTTGCACTGCATCCGGCGTATGCATGCTCGCCCGACACGGCGTTGGATGAGTTCCGCGATGCAGTCAAAGCCCTGCACAAAGCGGGCATTGAGGTCATTCTCGACATCGTTCTCAACCACAGTGCGGAACTGGATCTCGACGGCCCGTTATTCTCCCTGCGCGGGATCGATAACCGTAGCTATTATTGGATAAGAGAAGACGGCGATTATCACAACTGGACTGGTTGCGGCAATACGCTCAATTTGAGCCATCCAGCTGTGGTGGAGTACGCCAGCGCCTGTCTACGCTATTGGGTGGAAACTTGTCATGTTGATGGCTTCCGCTTCGATCTCGCTACAGTCATAGGGCGAACGCCGGAGTTTCGTCAGGATGCGCCTCTGTTTACGGCTATTCAGAATTGCCCGGTACTTTCGCAAGTGAAGCTGATTGCCGAACCGTGGGATATCGCGCCTGGCGGCTATCAGGTGGGGAATTTCCCGCCGTTGTTTGCCGAGTGGAACGATCATTTCCGCGATGCCGCCCGGCGCTTCTGGCTGCACTATAACCTGTCGCTGGGGGAGTTTGCCGGACGTTTTGCTGCTTCCAGCGATGTTTTTAAACGTAATGGCCGTCTGCCGAGTGCTGCGATTAATCTGGTCACAGCGCATGACGGTTTTACGCTTCGCGACTGCGTTTGTTTTAACCATAAACACAATGAAGCAAACGGAGAAGAAAATCGCGACGGAACCAACAACAATTACAGTAACAATCATGGTAAAGAAGGGTTAGGCGGTACTCTTGATCTGGTTGAACGGCGGCGCGACAGCATTCACGCCCTGTTAACAACGTTGTTGCTCTCCCAGGGTACGCCGATGTTACTGGCCGGTGACGAACACGGTCACAGCCAGCATGGCAATAACAATGCTTACTGTCAGGATAACCAACTAACGTGGTTGGACTGGTCGCAAGCAAGCAGTGGCTTAACCGCGTTTACCGCCGCGTTAATCCATCTGCGCAAGCGCATTCCTGCTTTGGCAGAGGATCGCTGGTGGGAAGAAGGCGACGGCAATGTCCGTTGGCTGAATCGATATGCTCAATCTTTAAGCTCGGATGAGTGGCAGAACGGGCCAAAGCAGCTGCAAATTTTGCTTTCGGATCGTTTCTTGATCGCAATAAACGCCACGCTTGAGGTAACAGAGATTGTTTTACCTGCTGGGGAGTGGCGTGCCATTCCCCCATTCGCTGGAGAGGATAACCCAGTGATTACGGCTGTCTGGCCGGGACCTGCACACGGACTGTGTGTGTTCCAGAGATGATAAAAAAGGAGTTAGTCATGATTAGTTTAGAGAAGAACGATCACTTAATGTTGGCGCGCCAGCTGCCATTGAAGTCTGTTGCCCTGATTCTGGCGGGGGGACGCGGTACTCGCCTGAAGGATTTAACCAATAAACGAGCAAAGCCTGCCGTACACTTCGGCGGCAAGTTCCGTATTATCGATTTTGCACTGTCCAACTGTATCAACTCCGGTATCCGTCGTATGGGCGTGATCACCCAGTACCAGTCTCACACTCTGGTACAGCATATTCAGCGCGGCTGGTCGTTCTTCAATGAAGAAATGAACGAGTTTGTCGATCTGCTGCCAGCGCAGCAGAGAATGAAAGGGGAGAACTGGTATCGCGGTACGGCAGATGCCGTTACCCAAAACCTCGACATTATCCGCCGTTATAAAGCGGAGTACGTAGTGATCCTGGCGGGTGACCATATCTACAAGCAAGACTACTCGCGTATGCTTATCGACCACGTCGAAAAAGGCGCACGTTGCACCGTTGCTTGTATGCCTGTACCGATTGAAGAAGCCTCTGCATTTGGCGTTATGGCGGTTGATGGAAACGATAAAATTATCGAATTTGTTGAAAAACCGGCTAACCCGCCGTCAATGCCAAACGATCCGAGCAAATCTTTAGCGAGTATGGGGATCTACGTCTTTGATGCAGAGTACCTGTATGAATTGCTGGAAGAAGACGATCGTGATGAAAACTCCAGCCACGACTTTGGTAAGGATTTGATTCCAAAAATTACCGAAGCAGGCCTCGCCTATGCGCATCCATTCCCGCTCTCTTGTGTACAGTCCGACCCGGACGCCGAGCCGTACTGGCGTGATGTTGGGACACTGGAGGCTTACTGGAAAGCGAACCTGGATCTGGCTTCTGTCGTGCCGGAACTGGATATGTACGATCGCAACTGGCCGATTCGCACCTACAATGAATCATTGCCGCCAGCGAAATTCGTTCAGGATCGCTCCGGTAGCCATGGGATGACCCTTAACTCACTGGTTTCCGGCGGTTGTGTGATCTCTGGTTCGGTGGTGGTGCAGTCCGTTCTGTTCTCACGCGTTCGCGTGAATTCATTCTGCAACATTGATTCCGCCGTATTGCTGCCGGAAGTATGGGTAGGTCGCTCGTGCCGTCTGCGTCGCTGCGTCATTGACCGCGCTTGTGTCATTCCGGAAGGAATGGTGATTGGTGAGGATGCAGAAGAGGATGCACGTCGTTTCTATCGTTCAGAAGAAGGCATTGTGCTGGTTACGCGCGAAATGCTACGGAAGTTAGGGTACAAACAGGAGCGATAATGCAGGTTTTACATGTATGTTCAGAGATGTTCCCGCTGCTTAAAACCGGCGGTCTGGCTGATGTTATTGGGGCATTACCCGCAGCACAAATCGCAGACGGCGTTGACGCTCGCGTACTGTTGCCTGCATTTCCCGATATTCGCCGTGGCGTGACCGATGCAAAGGTGGTATCTCGCCGTGATACCTTTGCCGGACATTTCACGCTGCTGTTTGGGCATTACAACGGGGTTGGCATTTACCTGATTGATGCACCGCATCTCTACGATCGTCCCGGAAGCCCGTATCACGATACCAACTTATTTGCCTATACCGACAACGTATTGCGTTTTGCGCTGCTGGGGTGGGTTGGGGCAGAAATGGCCAGCGGGCTTGACCCATTCTGGCGTCCTGATGTGGTGCATGCGCACGACTGGCATGCAGGCCTTGCGCCTGCGTATCTGGCGGCGCGCGGGCGTCCGGCGAAGTCGGTGTTTACTGTGCACAACCTGGCCTATCAAGGCATGTTTTATGCACATCATATGAATGACATCCAATTGCCATGGTCATTCTTTAATATTCATGGGCTGGAATTCAACGGACAAATCTCTTTCCTGAAGGCCGGATTGTATTACGCCGACCACATTACAGCGGTTAGTCCGACCTACGCTCGTGAGATCACTGAACCACAGTTTGCCTACGGTATGGAAGGTTTACTCCAGCAGCGTCATCGTGAAGGACGACTTTCCGGCGTACTGAACGGCGTGGACGAGAAAATATGGAGTCCAGAGACGGACTTACTTTTAGCCTCGCGTTACACCCGCGATTCATTGGAGGATAAAGCGGAGAATAAGCGCCAGTTGCAAATCGCAATGGGGCTTAAGGTTGACGATAAAGTGCCGCTTTTTGCAGTGGTGAGCCGTCTGACCAGCCAGAAAGGACTGGATTTGGTGCTGGAAGCCTTACCGGGTCTTCTGGAACAGGGCGGACAACTGGCACTGCTCGGCGCGGGCGATCCGGTATTGCAGGAAGGTTTTCTTGCTGCAGCGGCGGAGCATCCCGGCAAGGTTGGTGTACAGATTGGTTATCACGAAGCATTTTCGCATCGCATTATGGGCGGCGCGGACGTCATTCTGGTTCCCAGTCGTTTTGAACCGTGCGGCTTAACGCAACTTTATGGATTGAAGTACGGCACGCTGCCACTGGTGCGGCGTACCGGTGGGCTTGCTGATACGGTTTCTGACTGTTCTCTTGAGAACCTTGCAGATGGCGTCGCCAGTGGGTTTGTCTTTGAAGATAGTAATGCCTGGTCGCTGTTACGGGCTATTCGACGCGCTTTTGTTCTGTGGTCTCGCCCTTCACTGTGGCGGTTTGTGCAACGTCAGGCTATGGCAATGGATTTTAGCTGGCAGGTCGCGGCGAAGTCGTACCGTGAGCTTTACTATCGCTTGAAATAGTTTTCAGGAAACGCCTATATGAATGCTCCGTTTACATATTCATCGCCCACGCTAAGCGTAGAAGCTCTTAAGCACTCTATCGCTTACAAGCTGATGTTTACGATTGGAAAGGATCCGGTCGTCGCCAATAAACATGAATGGCTGAACGCAACGTTATTTGCTGTGCGCGATCGTCTCGTGGAACGCTGGTTACGTTCGAATCGTGCCCAGCTGTCGCAAGAAACTCGCCAGGTTTACTACCTGTCGATGGAGTTTTTGATTGGCCGTACTCTCTCCAACGCCATGCTGTCGTTAGGTATTTATGACGATGTCCAGGGTGCGCTGGAGTCGATGGGATTAAATCTCGAAGAGTTGATTGATGAAGAAAATGACCCGGGTCTCGGTAACGGTGGCCTGGGGCGTCTGGCCGCCTGCTTCCTGGATTCGCTGGCGACGTTAGGGTTGCCGGGGCGCGGTTACGGCATCCGTTATGACTATGGTATGTTCAAACAGAACATCGTTAACGGCAGTCAGAAAGAGTCTCCGGACTACTGGCTGGAGTACGGCAATCCGTGGGAATTTAAACGCCACAATACGCGCTACAAAGTGCGTTTTGGCGGCCGTATTCAGCAAGAAGGTAAGAAAACGCGCTGGATTGAAACCGAAGAGATTCTGGCCGTGGCTTACGACCAAATCATCCCAGGTTATGATACTGACGCGACCAACACTTTGCGTCTGTGGAGTGCACAAGCCAGTAGCGAAATTAATCTTGGTAAATTTAACCAGGGTGACTACTTCGCGGCAGTGGAAGATAAAAACCACTCTGAGAACGTATCCCGCGTACTGTACCCAGATGACTCCACCTATTCCGGACGTGAACTGCGTTTGCGTCAGGAATATTTCCTGGTATCTTCGACCATTCAGGACATTTTAAGTCGCCATTATCAGTTGCATAAAACCTACGATAACCTGGCGGATAAAATCGCGATTCACCTCAACGACACCCATCCGGTGCTGTCGATTCCTGAGCTGATGCGTCTGCTGATCGATGAGCACAAATTTAGCTGGGACGACGCTTTTGAAGTGTGCTGCGAGGTCTTCTCCTACACCAACCACACGCTGATGAGCGAGGCGCTGGAAACCTGGCCGGTCGATATGCTGGGTAAAATTCTGCCGCGCCATTTGCAGATTATCTTTGAAATCAACGACTATTTCCTGAAAACCTTGCAGGAGCAGTATCCGAACGATACTGACCTGCTGGGACGGGCGTCGATCATTGATGAATCGAATGGGCGTCGTGTGCGCATGGCCTGGCTGGCTGTTGTGGTCAGCCACAAAGTTAACGGCGTATCGGAGCTGCACTCTAATCTGATGGTGCAATCGCTGTTTGCTGACTTTGCGAAGATCTTCCCTGGACGTTTCACCAACGTTACCAATGGTGTGACTCCGCGTCGCTGGCTGGCGGTGGCGAATCCGTCGCTTTCAGGCGTGCTGGATCAACACCTCGGTCGTAACTGGCGTACCGATCTGAGTCAATTAAACGAGTTGCAACAGCATTGTGATTTTCCGATGGTCAATCATGCTGTTCATCAGGCGAAACTGGAGAACAAAAAGCGTCTGGCGGAGTACATCGCCCAACAATTGAATGTGGTGGTGAATCCGAAGGCGCTGTTTGATGTGCAAATCAAACGTATTCACGAATACAAACGTCAATTGATGAATGTGTTGCACGTGATCACCCGCTATAACCGCATCAAGGCCGATCCAGATGCGAAGTGGGTTCCACGAGTGAATATCTTTGGCGGTAAGGCGGCTTCGGCCTATTACATGGCGAAGCACATTATCCATTTGATCAATGACGTAGCGAAAGTGATCAACAACGATCCACAGATTGGCGATAAGCTGAAAGTGGTGTTTATCCCGAACTACAGCGTCAGCCTGGCGCAGCTGATCATTCCGGCAGCCGATCTTTCCGAACAGATTTCGCTGGCGGGTACGGAAGCCTCCGGCACCAGTAACATGAAGTTTGCACTTAACGGCGCACTGACTATCGGTACGCTGGACGGTGCGAACGTCGAGATGCTGGATCATGTCGGTGCGGATAATATCTTTATCTTTGGTAACACTGCGGAAGAAGTGGAAGAACTGCGTCGTCAGGGCTACAAACCGCGTGAATACTACGAGAAAGACGAAGAACTGCATCAGGTGCTGACGCAAATCGGCAGCGGCGTGTTCAGTCCGGAAGATCCGGGACGCTACCGCGATCTGGTTGATTCGCTGATCAACTTTGGCGATCACTACCAGGTGCTGGCGGATTATCGCAGCTATGTCGATTGTCAGGATAAAGTTGACGAACTGTACGAACGTCCGGAAGAGTGGACAGCCAAAGCGATGCTGAACATCGCAAATATGGGCTATTTCTCTTCTGACCGGACTATTAAAGAGTACGCCGATCTTATCTGGCATATTGATCCGGTGAGATTGTAATTTCGCCAAAAATAGAACGGGGCCAAAAGGTCCCGTTTTTTTTCGCCTTTATTTCGGAAAAGTGTCCAGCGGGGCGAAGATAGTGGAGGAGTATAATTTCGCCATTCAGAAAGAATGGACAGAATGATGCAAAACAAAAAATGGATTTTGATCTCGCTGGTAATGACTTTTTTCGGTATTCCCATACTGGCGCAATTTTTGGCAGCGGTTATTGCCACGCTGGGTGCGACTCGATGGCGCGACGGCAGCATAACCCATTTATGCTTCTGCCTTTTATGCGTTAAACGTTATATCGGAAGATTTTCACGTCTGAGATATCTGGATAACTCTCGCACGCCAGAAGCGTATAACAAAATCGTTAAGGGCGATGCCGATATTATTTTCGTGGCGCAACCTTCCGGTGGGCAGAAAAAACGGGCAGAGGAATCGGGCGTCACTTTGATATACACCCCCTTTGCCCGCGAAGCATTTTTTTCATCGTCAATACGGATAATTATTTTTTATATTGCGCCAGAGAAATCAGCTTTGCTGGAAAATATCCGTAATTTCTTTCTGAGTGTTGTTTGATGCCCCCTGAATTTTTCGCCATTTTGGCTCCAGCCCTGGACTGAGTTAGTCGGTTCGATAAGTGCACAGCTTGGTTTTGCGCTGGGATATTACTGCCAGTGGCGTAGCAAAAATAGAAGCCAGAGGTGGAAGTGGGGCGGGTGGGGAATGTGCCTGAGTTTTGTTACGTTGGGTATGATGGTGTGGGCTTTGCGATAATTCCCTGAATCCAAAAGTTATTGAGATTGAAATTTGACCACAGATTGTTGGCAAAGTGCGCTTTGTTCATGCC
>NZ_AEJZ01000064.1:0-14954 GCF_000208525.1 Escherichia sp. TW14182 | reverse complement strand
AATCCATATCATTTTTGCATAGACCTGGCATAAATCGATATTTTTTATTCTTTTTATGATGTGGCGTAATCATAAAAAAGCACTTAATCGGAGTTTGTTATGCCACATTCACTGTTCAGCACCGATACCGATCTCACCGCCGAAAATCTGCTGCGCTTGCCTGCAGAATTTGGCTGCCCGGTTTGGGTCTACGATGCACAAATCATTCGTCGGCAGATTGCGGCTCTGAAGCAGTTTGATGTGGTGCGCTTCGCACAGAAAGCCTGTTCCAATATTCATATTTTGCGCTTAATGCGAGAGCAGGGCGTGAAAGTAGATTCCGTCTCGTTGGGCGAAATCGAGCGCGCGCTGGCGGCGGGTTACAATCCACAAACGCATCCCGATGACATCGTCTTTACCGCTGATGTTATCGACCAGGCGACGCTCGAGCGTGTCAGTGAATTGCAAATTCCGGTGAATGCGGGTTCTGTCGATATGCTCGACCAACTAGGCCAGGTTTCGCCAGGGCATCGGGTATGGCTGCGCGTTAACCCGGGGTTTGGTCATGGGCATAGCCAAAAAACCAATACCGGCGGCGAAAACAGCAAGCACGGTATCTGGTACACCGATCTTCCCGCCGCACTGGAAGTGATACAGCGGCATCAATTGCAGCTGGTCGGCATCCACATGCACATTGGTTCCGGTGTTGACTATGCACATCTGGAACAGGTGTGTGGTGCGATGGTGCGGCAGGTTATCGACTTTGGTCAGGATTTACAGGCGATTTCTGCTGGCGGTGGGCTTTCTGTGCCTTATCAGCAGGGAGAAGAAGCGGTTGATACCGAACATTATTATGGCCTGTGGAATGCGGCACGTGAGCAGATTGCTCATCATCTGGGTCACCCTGTGAAACTGGAAATTGAACCGGGTCGCTTCCTGGTGGCGCAGTCTGGTGTGTTGATTACCCAGGTGCGAAGCGTCAAACAGATGGGGAGCCGCCACTTTGTGCTGGTTGACGCCGGATTTAACGATCTGATGCGCCCGGCAATGTACGGCAGTTACCATCACATTAGCGCACTGGCGGCTGATGGTCATTCCCTTGAGCACGCGCCAACGGTGGAAACCGTTGTCGCCGGGCCGCTATGTGAATCGGGGGATGTTTTTACCCAGCAGGAGGGGGGGAATGTCGAAACCCGTGCTTTGCCGGAAGTGAAGGCGGGAGATTATCTGGTACTGCATGATACTGGCGCATATGGTGCGTCAATGTCATCAAACTACAATAGTCGCCCACTGCTGCCAGAAGTTCTGTTTGATAATGGTCAGGCGCGGTTGATTCGCCGTCGCCAGACCATTGAAGAATTACTGGCGCTTGAGTTGCTTTAATCGCGGCTAGTTGCTGGAGGCGTTATGACTTGCCTCCAGTGACGGTGTTGAAACTGAATGGCGACGTACCAGCGTTGGACTAAAGACGTTGGTAATTTCAGGAAGCGGGTGATTGTTCGCCAGTGCCAAAGCCAGTTCGGCAGCCTGAGTCGCCATCGTTACAATTGGATAGCGTACTGTCGTCAAACGCGGACGAACATAGCGCGATACCAGCACATCATCAAAGCCAATCAATGAAATCTCACCCGGTACATCAATACCATTATCATTGAGTACACCCATCGCGCCCGCCGCCATTGAGTCGTTATAACAGGCCACGGCAGTGAAATTTCGCCCCCTTCCCAGCAGTTCAGTCATTGCCTGTTCGCCGCCGCTTTCATCCGGTTCGCCAAAAGTTACCAGCCGATCATTGGCCGGAATACCGCTTTCGGCAAGGGCATCGTAATAACCCTGCAGACGATCTTCGGCGTCAGAAATAGAGTGGTTAGAGCAGAGATAACCAATGCGAGTATGGCCTTGTTGAATCAAATGACGCGTCGCCAGCCAGGCGCCATAACGATCGTCCAGTGCGATGCAACGATTCTCAAACCCCGGAAGGATCCGGTTGATCAGCACCATGCCGGGCATTTGTTTCATCAATGCTGTCAAATCGGCATCGGGAATCATTTTGGCATGAACGACCAGTGCGGCGCAGCGATGGCGGATCAACTGCTCAATGGCCTGACGTTCTTTTTGCTCGTTGTGGTAACCATTACCAATCAATAAAAAATTACCCGTGTGATAAGCCACCTGTTCAACCGCTTTCACCATTGCGCCGAAAAAAGGATCGGAGACATCACCAACAATCAACCCAACGGTTTCGGTGGCCTGTTGTGCCAGCGCCCGGGCGTTGGCGTTCGGGTGATAGCTAAGAGACTCCATTGCACTATGTACAGCCAGCCGGGAAGCTTCGCTGGCTTTGGGAGAATTATTAATGACGCGGGAAACTGTGGCGACTGAAACGCCTGCCAGTCGGGCTACATCCTTTATGGTCGCCATGAAAATACCTTTGTGGGTAAACGCTTACATTCTGTCAGTGTTACGGAAAACGTCCGTTGGTTCAAGGGGCGTGGTACTTTCAGCGCGGGGATTGTGAGCGAAACGCAAATAAGTAAGACAAAAAAAGAGATTGCAAACCTTTGGTTACACTTTGCGAAACGCTGTTGCGATTGACCGCTGGTGGCGTTTGGCTTCAGATTGATAAAGTGGTGATCCCAGAGGTATTGATAGGTGAAGTCAACTTCGGGTTGATCACATGAATTACACCAACCTGCGCAGATGCGCAGGTTTTTTTTGTCTGTCATCAATCTGTAACAGTAACCGATAATTTACACACCTGGTTGCATTTCCCTTCACTCCTTTGCGTTTTCTCGCTGGCGAACAGTCTGTGTACAGACCACAATCAAGATCCCAGAGGTATTGATTGGTGAGATTATTCGGTACGCTCTTCGTACCCTGTCTCTTGCACCAGCCTGCGCGGATGCGCAGGTTTTTTTTCGCCCCCATTTTACTGTCGCTCGTGTTCTCCTTCTGGTGTAATCTCGCACCATTCGCTTTTACTGAAGATTGAGCAAAGGGAGTTGGAATGCTTTTTAGCTTTTTTCGTAATTTGTGCCGTGTCCTGTACCGTGTTCGCGTGACAGGCGACACCAAGGCACTGAAGGGCGAGCGTGTTCTTATCACGCCCAATCACGTCTCATTTATTGATGGCATATTGCTGGCGCTATTTTTACCCGTTCGCCCTGTTTTTGCCGTTTACACCTCTATCAGCCAGCAGTGGTATATGCGTTGGCTGAAATCATTTATCGACTTCGTTCCTCTCGACCCGACGCAACCCATGGCAATTAAACATTTGGTACGTCTGGTTGAACAGGGGCGACCGGTGGTTATTTTCCCTGAAGGACGAATTACGACAACCGGCTCGCTGATGAAAATCTACGATGGCGCGGGTTTTGTCGCTGCGAAGTCAGGTGCGACAGTCATTCCAGTGCGTATTGAAGGGGCGGAACTTACGCACTTCAGCCGCCTGAAAGGTCTGGTTAAACGTCGCTTGTTCCCGCAAATTCATCTGCATATTTTGCCACCAACGCAAGTGCAGATGCCGGATGCGCCGCGTGCCCGTGACCGTCGCAAAATCGCTGGCGAAATGCTGCATCAAATTATGATGGAAGCGCGTATGGCTGTGCGCCCGCGTGAAACGCTGTACGAATCCTTTTTGAGTGCAATGTACCGCTTCGGTGCGGGTAAAAAGTGTGTCGAAGATGTCAATTTTACCCCTGATACCTATCGCAAATTACTTACCAAAACGCTGTTTGTTGGTCGCATCCTCGAAAAATACAGTGTTGAAGGAGAGCGCATCGGCTTAATGCTGCCCAATGCGGGCATCAGTGCGGCAGTGATTTTCGGGGCTATCGCTCGTCGTCGTATTCCGGCCATGATGAATTACACCGCCGGGGTAAAAGGGCTGACCAGCGCCATTACGGCGGCTGAAATAAAAACCATCTTCACTTCCCGTCAGTTTCTCGATAAAGGCAAACTCTGGCATCTGCCGGAACAGCTTACTCAGGTGCGTTGGGTTTATCTGGAAGATTTAAAAGCGGACGTCACCACTGCCGACAAAGTGTGGATCTTCGCGCATTTGCTGGTGCCGCGCCTGGCACAGGTAAAACAGCAGCCAGAAGAAGAGGCGCTGATCCTCTTTACCTCCGGTTCTGAAGGCCATCCGAAAGGCGTGGTCCATAGCCATAAAAGTATTCTGGCGAACGTCGAGCAGATTAAAACTATTGCCGACTTCACCACCAATGACCGCTTTATGTCGGCATTGCCACTGTTCCACTCTTTTGGTCTGACTGTTGGCCTGTTTACGCCACTGCTGACGGGGGCGGAAGTGTTCCTTTATCCAAGTCCGCTGCACTACCGCATTGTGCCGGAACTGGTGTACGACCGCAGTTGTACCGTGCTTTTTGGCACCTCGACCTTCCTCGGTCACTACGCGCGCTTTGCCAACCCGTATGACTTCTATCGTCTACGCTATGTGGTGGCAGGTGCGGAGAAATTGCAAGAAAGCACCAAACAGCTTTGGCAGGATAAATTTGGCCTGCGCATTCTTGAAGGTTACGGTGTGACGGAATGTGCGCCGGTGGTGTCCATCAACGTACCGATGGCGGCGAAACCAGGTACGGTAGGGCGTATTTTGCCTGGTATGGATGCTCGACTGCTGGCGGTTCCGGGTATCGAAGACGGTGGTCGCCTGCAACTAAAAGGGCCGAACATTATGAACGGCTACCTGCGCGTGGAGAAACCGGGCGTGCTGGAAGTGCCCACCGCCGAGAATGTTCGCGGCGAGATGGAGCGCGGCTGGTATGACACGGGTGATATCGTGCGTTTCGACGAACAGGGCTTTGTGCAGATTCAGGGGCGCGCGAAACGCTTTGCCAAAATTGCAGGCGAAATGGTGTCGCTGGAAATGGTGGAACAACTGGCCATTGGCGTTTCTCCAGACAAGATGCATGCCACTGCGATTAAGAGCGATGCCAGCAAAGGTGAGGCGCTGGTGCTTTTCACCACGGACAGTGAACTGGCGCGCGATAAACTGCAACAGTATGCCCGCGAGCACGGCGTGCCGGAACTTGCCGTACCGCGCGACATTCGCTATCTGAAACAGATGCCATTACTGGGCAGCGGTAAACCTGACTTTGTCACGTTGAAAAGCTGGGTAGACGAAGCGGAACAACACGATGAGTGAGTCAGTGCACACTAACACTTCGCTGTGGTCGAAGGGGATGAAAGCAGTTATCGTCGCGCAGTTTCTTTCTGCGTTTGGTGATAACGCGCTGCTGTTTGCTACTCTGGCGTTACTGAAAGCGCAGTTCTATCCGGAGTGGAGTCAGCCTGTCCTGCAAATGGTGTTTGTAGGTGCTTACATTCTTTTTGCGCCGTTTGTCGGGCAGGTGGCGGATAGCTTTGCCAAAGGCCGGGTAATGATGTTTGCTAACGGCCTTAAGCTGTTGGGCGCTGCCAGTATCTGCTTTGGCATCAATCCCTTTCTCGGCTATACGCTGGTGGGAATTGGTGCGGCAGCGTATTCACCGGCGAAATACGGGATTCTTGGTGAATTAACCACGGGTAGTAAGTTAGTGAAAGCTAACGGTTTAATGGAAGCCTCCACCATTGCGGCGATTTTGCTCGGTTCCGTAGCCGGTGGTGTACTGGCAGACTGGCATATTCTGGTCGCCCTGGCGGCATGTGCGCTGGCCTACGGCGGGGCGGTCGTCGCCAATATCTATATTCCAAAACTGGCGGCGGCGCGTCCGGGGCAGTCGTGGAATCTCATCAACATGACCCGCAGTTTCCTGAATGCCTGCAACTCGCTATGGCGCAATGGTGAAACGCGTTTTTCGCTGGTAGGCACCAGTTTGTTCTGGGGAGCGGGCGTCACGCTGCGTTTCCTGCTGGTGCTATGGGTGCCGGTGGCGCTGGGCATTACCGATAACGCCACGCCGACCTATCTCAACGCGATGGTGGCGATTGGTATCGTGGTTGGCGCAGGTGCGGCAGCGAAGCTGGTCACGCTGGAAACCGTTTCACGCTGTATGCCTGCCGGGATTTTAATTGGCGTGGTAGTGCTGATTTTCTCCCTGCAACATGAGCTGCTGCCAGCCTATGCCTTGCTGATGCTGATTGGCGTACTTGGCGGCTTTTTTGTCGTTCCGCTCAATGCGTTGTTACAGGAGCGGGGTAAAAAAAGCGTCGGGGCGGGGAATGCGATTGCAGTACAGAACCTGGGCGAAAACAGTGCCATGTTGCTGATGTTGGGGATTTATTCACTGGCGGTCATGGTAGGCATCCCGGTCGTGCCCATTGGCATTGGCTTCGGTACGCTGTTTGCGCTGGCAATAACGGCGCTGTGGGTCTGGCAACGCCGTCATTAATATTTAACGCCGGTTTTAACCGGCGTTAATCCTTAAGGTGCCGGATAAGTATAAACCTGATGCACCGCTTCAATTTCAGCCAATACGTCTTCGCTTAACTCCAGATGCAAACTTTCGACGTTGGTTTTCAACTGTTCCATCGTCGTTGCGCCCAGCAGCGTGCTGGCAACAAACGGTTGGCGGCGTACAAAGGCCAGCGCCATTTGTGCAGGATCCAGACCATGACGTCTGGCAATATCAACATACGCCGCGACGGCTTTTTGCGTTTGCTCACCACTATAACGGGTGAACCGACTAAAGAGCGTATTACGTGCACCAGCCGGTTTTGCACCATTGAGATATTTACCGGTCAGCGTGCCGAAACCCAGGCACGAATAGGCCAGCAACTCGACGCCTTCATACTGGCTGACTTCCGCCAGACCCACTTCAAAGCTGCGGTTTAACAGACTATAGGGATTCTGAATAGTGACGATGCGCGGCAGATCGTGTTTGTCCGCCAGATGTAGATAACGCATTACGCCAAATGCGGTTTCATTCGACACACCGATATAACGAATTTTCCCTGCGCGTTGGTATTCTGCCAGTGCATCCAGCGTATCCAGCAGCGAAACCGCAGGCGCGGAATCCGTCCAACTATAACCGAGTTTGCCGAAGCAGTTGGTCGGGCGCTGCGGCCAGTGTACCTGATAAAGATCGAGGTAATCAGTCTGTAGGCGCTTGAGGCTGTCATGCAGAGCTTCGCGGATATTCTTCCTGTCCAGCGCCTGATCCGGGCGAATTCCCTTGTCATTATTGCGCGACGGTCCGCTCACTTTGGAGGCGATAATTAACTTTTCGCGGTTGCCATGTTTTGCCAGCCAGTTACCGACATAGGTTTCAGTCAATCCCTGCGTTTCGGGGCGCGGCGGTACAGGGTACATCTCGGCAACGTCAATAAGATTAATGCCCTGAGCGACGGCATAGTCGAGTTGTGCGTGGGCGTCGGCTTCGCTGTTCTGTTCACCAAACGTCATCGTGCCAAGCCCCAGCGTGCTGACTTCCAGCGAGCTGTGGGGTATACGGTGATATTGCATAGCCGTTTCCTTTTTATAATCACGACATAAGGAATATAAAAATGGCAGAGGGAAGGGAAAAGGGAAAGCGAAAAATCTTAAGGTCAGCCGGATGCTGACCTTATTTTTTAACGTTCAATAATTTGCGAGACATCATCGCGGTTAATTTGCATCGCGTTACCTTGTTGATCGTGATAACTCACAAGCCCGGTATCATCGTCAATTTCCGGTTTTCCATCAGTCAGGATCATTCGACCATCTTTAGTGGCCATCACATAATCACTACTACAACCGGAAACAGCAAATGCCAGTCCGACTGCGGAAATTAATACTGCCCATTTTTTCATCCGGTTATCCTCATTAAGCCCATCAATGATAATAGTCTGTTTATAATCTGACGTTATACATCTTGAAAGCAGGAAAGTCTTAAACTGTGAGAATAAAGGGAAGACGTTCGCTCTCCCACTGGAGAGCGAACGGAATATCAGAGCGGATTCTTTTTATTGCGAATCAGGTTGAGGCTTTCTACTGCAATGGAGAAGAACATTGCGAAGTAGATGTAACCTTTCGGTACGTGGATATCGAAACTTTCCAGTATCAGGGTAAAGCCCACCAGAATCAGGAAAGAGAGCGCCAGCATTTTTACCGAAGGGTGGCGTTCAACAAAATCACCAATCGAACGCGCGGCGAACATCATCACACCTACTGCAATGACGACGGCCGCCATCATAATAAACAGATGATCCGACAGACCCACGGCGGTAATCACTGAATCGAGGCTGAAAATAATATCCAGCAGCATAATCTGTACGATAGCACCGAGGAATGATGAAACGCGTGTTTTCAGCCCTTCTTCTTCACCTTCGATAGATTCGTGGATCTCCTTACTGGCTTTCCAGATAAGGAACAGACCACCCAGCAGCAGAATCAAATCACGAGCGGAAATTTCCTGACTGAAAATTGTAAAAAGCGGATTCGTCAGGCGCGTAACCCAGGCAATCGACGCCAGCAGCGCCAGACGCATAACCATGGCTCCAGCCAGTCCCAGACGCCGCGCGTGACCACGCTGTGCGGTGGGCAACTTTGCGACCACCAGAGAAAGGAAAATAATATTATCGATCCCAAGAACGATCTCCAGCAGCGTCAGCGTACCGAGCGCAAGCCAGGCGTTAGGATCGGTTATCCATGCAAATAACATCTAAAAAGCCCTGCCAAAAAAATGAAGCGGTAATTATATGCCCGGAATGCAGCAGGTCAAAGCGATGGCTACTGGATCAAAAAATGACGGGCCAGCAGTGCGCTGGTGAACTTCTTCTTCAGATAAAATCCGCGCGGCAATGTCAGAATTCGTTCGCCCCGGGCGCCAATGGCTTCGGTGAGAGCTTTCGCATTCGCCGCTTTCGGTCGTATTTGCAAATATTCCCCGTGACGAGCGGTGATTCGCTCAACCTGACCGAGGACAATCATATCCATCAATTCTTCCCAGTCTTCGCGTAGCTGGCGGTCTTCCTCTTCGTTCGGACTCCACAACAACGGTGCTCCTACGCGACGCTGCGCCAGCGGGATGCTGCGCTCGCCTTCAACCGGTATCCATAACACCCGTTTAAGTTTGTGGCGGACGTGACTGGTTTCCCAGGTCACACCGCTATTGCCGGTTAATGGTGCAACACAAACGAATGTCGTTTCCAGCGGACGACCAAGACTATCCACAGGGATAGTTTTGAGTTCCACGCCTAATGCGGCAAAATCTTGTTCAGGTTTACTCCCTGCGCTGGCGCCAAGCCAGATCTCCAGTAACACACCGATCCAACCTTTATCGCGTTTTAAATTCTCCGGCGCAACCAACCCGGCAAGTGCTGCCAGTTCACCCAGGGTGTAGCCAGAAAGTTGCTGTGCTTGTGCTAATAACTGCGCTTCAGTTTCGGGAGGAGAGGACAATGGGCGAGGTTGAGACATGGCATTACACCTTGGTTAAAAAATAAGCAGCTATTTTGTACCGAATATTCAGAGTGTAACTTTTTCCACAAGCGTTATTCAATTCTATGATTTATCTTGTTTTTTAATCCACAGGTGACGGTGTTGCGCAACGTCCTGGTGGGTTTTCCAATTCTGGTCACTGAAAATAAACAGGATCTTACACCATGTTATCCACAGAAAGCTGGGATAACTGTGAAAAACCCTCACTACTGTTTCCATTTACAGCCTTGACGTGCGACGAAACTCTAATTTTTAGTGGTGCGGTGCTTAACTTAGTGGCACATTCTGTGGATAAATACGACGTTGGTTGATCTTTCGCCAACGCGTAAATGAGTGGTGTGACATGTGTCACGAATTTCTCTGTTTTATCAATATTTATGTGTTTAATATATTGATTAATAACGAATATTTTAAAGTGTATTTTAGCGACTGATTCAGAATGCTCTGGGTTTTCCCGTGGTAATTCCGTAGTTCTTCACAACTCTATCCACAGAAAAGGTGAATAAAAACGGCTATCCACCCCGTCCTCTGTTTATAACTCTGCACTTAACTGTGAGTTATTCAATTGTTATTAGTGTGTAATGCCCTGCAGAGAGTGGTTTACCGTCTTCCTGGAGTATGAAACAATCATTCGTATATAAAGCTTTATTTTGAGGTAGTCCGGTGATTGATGACGATGGCTACCGCCCAAACGTAGGTATCGTGATTTGTAATCGTCAGGGGCAAGTGATGTGGGCCCGGCGATTTGGTCAGCACTCCTGGCAATTTCCGCAAGGCGGAATTAATCCCGGAGAATCCGCAGAACAGGCGATGTACCGTGAATTGTTTGAAGAAGTAGGATTAAGCCGTAAAGACGTTCGAATCCTTGCTTCAACGCGTAACTGGTTGCGCTACAAATTACCGAAACGTTTGGTGCGTTGGGACACGAAGCCGGTTTGTATCGGCCAAAAACAAAAATGGTTTCTCTTGCAGCTGGTGAGCGGCGATGCGGAAATCAATATGCAAACCAGCAGTACACCAGAGTTTGACGGCTGGCGATGGGTAAGTTACTGGTATCCGGTCAGACAGGTGGTGTCATTTAAACGTGATGTCTACCGTAGGGTAATGAAAGAGTTCGCAAGTGTTGTGATGGCGCTGCAAGAAAATACGCCTAAACCACAAAACGTATCTGCTTATCGACGTAAAAGAGGTTAAGTCACGCCCATTATGCTCACTCGCCTGCGCGAAATAGTCGAAAAGGTAGCCAGCGCACCACGCCTGAATGAGGCGTTAAATATTCTGGTTACCGACATCTGTCTTGCGATGGATACCGAGGTCTGTTCGGTCTACCTGGCCGATCACGACCGACGTTGTTACTACCTGATGGCGACCCGAGGATTAAAAAAGCCACGTGGTCGCACCGTAACGCTCGCGTTTGATGAAGGGATCGTCGGCCTGGTTGGCAGGCTGGCGGAACCGATAAACCTTGCGGATGCGCAAAAACACCCCAGCTTCAAATATATCCCCTCCGTAAAAGAAGAACGTTTCCGCGCGTTTTTAGGCGTGCCAATTATTCAACGTCGCCAGTTACTTGGTGTACTGGTGGTACAGCAACGAGAGTTGCGGCAGTACAACGAAAGTGAAGAATCTTTCCTGGTGACGCTTGCCACCCAGATGGCAGCTATTCTTTCTCAGTCGCAGTTGACTGCCTTGTTTGGGCAATATCGCCAGACGCGAATCCGCGCATTACCGGCAGCGCCCGGCGTGGCGATTGCTGAAGGCTGGCAGGATGCCACGTTACCCTTAATGGAACAGGTATATCAGGCATCAACGCTGGATCCGGCTCTGGAACGCGAGCGACTGACCGGGGCGCTGGAAGAAGCGGCTAACGAGTTTCGTCGCTACAGCAAACGCTTTGCTGCCGGTGCACAAAAAGAAACAGCGGCTATTTTCGATCTTTACTCACACCTGCTTTCTGACACGCGTCTGCGTCGCGAATTATTTGACGAGGTGGATAAAGGCTCAGTTGCAGAGTGGGCGGTGAAAACGGTCATTGAAAAATTCGCCGAACAGTTTGCTGCGCTAAGTGATAGCTATCTCAAAGAGCGAGCCGGTGATTTACGTGCGCTGGGCCAGCGATTGTTGTTTCACCTTGATGATGCCAACCAGGGGGCGAACGCCTGGCCGGAACGTTTCATTCTGGTGGCAGATGAACTGTCAGCGACAACCCTTGCAGAGCTGCCTCAGGATCGCTTAGTCGGCGTTGTCGTGCGCGATGGCGCAGCCAACTCCCATGCTGCGATTATGGTACGTGCGCTGGGGATCCCTACCGTGATGGGCGCGGACATTCAGCCTTCGGTGCTGCATCGTCGCACACTGATCGTTGATGGTTATCGCGGTGAATTGCTGGTCGACCCGGAGCCGGTACTGCTGCAAGAATATCAGCGGCTGATTAGCGAAGAGATTGAGCTTAGCCGTCTGGCAGAAGATGACGTCAATTTACCTGCGCAGTTAAAAAGCGGCGAGCGCATAAAAGTTATGCTCAATGCGGGATTAAGCCCGGAACATGAAGAAAAACTGGGCAGTCGCATTGATGGTATCGGTCTTTATCGCACCGAAATCCCTTTCATGCTGCAAAGTGGTTTCCCGTCGGAAGAAGAACAGGTGGCGCAGTATCAGGGGATGCTGCAAATGTTCAATGATAAACCTGTCACCCTGCGTACGCTGGATGTCGGTGCTGACAAACAATTGCCCTACATGCCGATCAGCGAAGAGAATCCATGCCTGGGGTGGCGTGGGATTCGCATTACGCTCGATCAGCCGGAGATCTTTTTGATCCAGGTGCGGGCGATGTTGCGCGCCAATGCTGCAACGGGCAACCTGCACATTCTGTTGCCAATGGTCACAAGCCTGGATGAAGTTGACGAAGCACGCCGCCTGATTGAACGTGCCGGACGTGAAGTCGAGGAGATGATCGGTTACGCAATTCCCAAACCACGCATCGGTATCATGCTGGAAGTACCTTCAATGGTATTTATGCTGCCGCATCTGGCAAACCGGGTCGATTTTATCTCTGTTGGCACCAACGACCTGACTCAATACATCCTGGCCGTTGATCGCAACAACACCAGAGTAGCGAACATTTATGACAGTCTTCATCCTGGAATGTTACGTGCTCTGGCGATGATCGCCCGTGAGGCGGAAACGCAGGGAATCGATCTGCGTTTATGCGGTGAAATGGCGGGCGATCCCATGTGCGTGGCAATCCTCATTGGGCTGGGGTATCGCCATCTGTCTATGAACGGACGTTCTGTCGCGCGCGTAAAATACCTGCTGCGGCGCATTGATTTTGCCGAAGCAGAAAATCTTGCGCAGCGCAGTCTGGAAGCGCAACTGGCGACCGAAGTTCGTCATCAGGTAGCGGCATTTATGGAGCGTCGCGGTATGGGCGGGCTGATTCGCGGGGGGTTATAGCGCGGATCATATACATATCTTTTAACGGTATCCGGCAACCAGCCAGGTTCCCTTGTGCTATTATTCGCACCTTTGGAGCGCCTGAAACCTGCGGCGCGCATTTCAATCGCTGTTCTCTTTCAGCGAAATAACAAGAACTTGTGGTGACAGATGACCAGTAGCTATCTGCATTTTCCGGAATTTGATCCGGTCATTTTCTCAATAGGACCCGTGGCGCTTCACTGGTACGGCCTGATGTATCTGGTGGGTTTCATTTTTGCAATGTGGCTGGCTGGGCGTCGGGCTAGCCGTCCAGGCAGCGGCTGGACCAAAAATGAAGTTGAAAACTTACTCTATGCGGGCTTCCTCGGCGTCTTCCTTGGCGGACGTATTGGTTATGTTCTGTTCTACAACTTCCCGCAGTTTATGGCCGATCCGCTGTATCTGTTCCGTGTCTGGGACGGCGGCATGTCCTTCCACGGCGGTCTGATTGGCGTCATTGTGGTGATGATTATCTTCGCCCGCCGCACCAAACGTTCCTTCTTCCAGGTCTCTGATTTTATCGCACCGCTCATTCCATTTGGCCTTGGAGCCGGGCGTCTGGGCAACTTTATTAACGGTGAATTGTGGGGGCGCGTTGACCCGAACTTCCCGTTTGCCATGCTGTTCCCTGGCTCCCGTACCGAAGACATTCTGTTGCTGCAAAACAACCCACAGTGGCAATCCATTTTCGACACCTACGGCGTACTACCGCGCCACCCGTCGCAACTTTACGAGATGCTACTGGAAGGTGTGGTGCTGTTTATTATCCTCAACCTGTATATCCGTAGACCGCGCCCGATGGGGGCTGTCTCAGGCTTGTTCCTGATTGGCTATGGCGCGTTTCGCATCATTGTTGAGTTTTTCCGCCAGCCCGATGCGCAGTTCACCGGTGCATGGGTGCAGTACATCAGCATGGGGCAAATTCTTTCCATCCCGATGATTGTCGCGGGTGTTTTCATGATGGTCTGGGCATATCGTCGCAGCCCACAGCAAAACGTTTCCTGAGGAACCATGAAACAGTATTTAGAACTGATGCAAAAAGTGCTCGACGAAGGCACACAGAAAAACGACCGTACCGGAACCGGAACGCTTTCCATTTTTGGTCATCAGATGCGTTTTAACTTGCAGGATGGATTCCCGTTAGTGACAACCAAACGTTGCCACCTGCGTTCCATTATCCATGAACTGCTGTGGTTCCTGCAGGGCGACACTAACATTGCTTACCTGCACGAAAACAATGTCACCATTTGGGACGAGTGGGCCGATGAAAACGGCGATCTCGGTCCGGTTTATGGTAAACAGTGGCGCGCCTGGCCAACGCCAGATGGTCGTCATATTGACCAGATCACTACGGTACTGAACCAGCTGAAAAACGATCCGGATTCCCGCCGTATTATTGTTTCGGCGTGGAACGTAGGCGAACTGGATAAAATGGCGCTGGCGCCGTGCCATGCGTTCTTCCAGTTCTATGTGGCAGACGGCAAACTCTCTTGCCAGCTTTATCAGCGTTCCTGTGACGTCTTCCTCGGCCTGCCGTTTAACATTGCCAGCTACGCGTTACTGGTGCATATGATGGCGCAGCAGTGCGATCTGGAAGTGGGTGATTTTGTCTGGACCGGTGGCGATACGCACCTGTACAGCAATCATATGGATCAAACCCATTTGCAATTAAGTCGTGAACCGCGTCCGCTGCCGAAGCTGATTATCAAACGTAAACCTGAATCCATCTTCGACTACCGTTTCGAAGACTTTGAGATTGAAGGCTACGATCCGCATCCGGGCATTAAAGCGCCGGTTGCTATCTAAATTACGCAACATCCTGCCAGAGCCGACGCCAGTGTGCGTCGGTTTTTTTTATCCTTCGCTAAATTCTTCGAGACGCCTTCCCGAAATTTTGCAACGCCCTGCAACAGCGTAAATAGTCCGGAAGACGCGCCGAAGAATGAGAAACTGACCCTCGTCTTTTTTTCTCCTCGTCGCATACTGCCGGCATGAAAACACAACGTGGTTATACGCTGATTGAAACGCTGGTTGCGATGCTGATTTTGGTCATGCTAAGCGTAAGTGGACTTTATGGCTGGCAATACTGGCAGCAGTCGCAACGGCTATGGCAAACCGC
>NZ_AEJZ01000065.1:0-41321 GCF_000208525.1 Escherichia sp. TW14182 | reverse complement strand
TTATTTGGTGAACCGAAAAGCGTGCAGGCAACCGCCAGTTTGCTGGCAAGCGGCGTGGATGCCCACGGCGTGGTGGTGATGGATTACGGTGATTTCAGCGTTACGTTGCAGCACTCAAAGGTCAGCGATTCTGTGCTGGCAAGCGAGATTCAGGGCGAAGCGGGATCGCTGGTGATTGAAAAACTTTCTGAATGCCAGAAAGTCTGCTTTGTGCCACGCGGCAGCCAGATGCAGGATCTCACCCAACCGCAGCATATTAATACCATGCTCTACGAAGCAGAGCTGTTCGCTACCCTGGTGGATGAGCATCTGGTGGATCATCCAGGGCTGGCGGTCAGTCGCATCACTGCCAAACTGCTGACCGAGATCCGCCGCCAGACTGGAGTTGTTTTTCCTGCCGATAGCGTAAATCTATAATTGTTACCGTAAAGCAGTGTAAAAGGCATGTAACAGACCATTGACTGGCTGAATGGTCTGTCATACTTTGTTACCTGCAAAGGGGAGTAACTTCATTGCCGGTCGATCGTCATTACGATGTGTGAAAAAACACATCCGGTCACCGGGCAACCCGAAAGGAATACGCAGACGTATTCCTTTTTTGTTGTAAGTGAGACCTTGCCGGAAGGCGAGGTCTATGCATAAAAAGCAGCGGCTGACGTCTTCCGACGTTGGCCGTTTTTTTTATGTGTAAGGAACTTCTATGAATACTGTCGGCACGCCGTTGCTATGGGGCGGATTCGCTGTTGTTGTCGCCATTATGCTGGCTATCGACCTGTTGTTGCAGGGGCGTCGTGGGGCACATGCCATGACCATGAAACAGGCTGCGGCCTGGTCGCTGGTCTGGGTGACGCTGTCGTTACTCTTTAACGCCGCTTTCTGGTGGTATCTGGTGCAGACACAGGGGCGCGAAGTCGCTGACCCGCAGGCGCTGGCCTTCCTCACGGGTTATCTGATTGAGAAATCGCTGGCGGTCGATAACGTCTTCGTCTGGTTAATGTTGTTCAGCTATTTCTCTGTTCCGGCGGCATTACAGCGCCGCGTGCTGGTGTATGGCGTGCTCGGGGCGATTGTTCTGCGTACCGTCATGATCTTCACCGGTAGCTGGCTGATTTCGCAGTTCGACTGGATCCTATATATCTTCGGTGCATTCCTGCTGTTTACCGGCGTGAAGATGGCGCTGGCTCATGAAGATGAATCAGGAATCGGCGACAAGCCGCTGGTGCGCTGGCTGCGCGGTCATTTGCGCATGACCGATACCATCGACAACGAGCATTTCTTTGTGCGTAAGAATGGCTTGTTGTACGCCACACCGCTGATGCTGGTGCTGATTCTGGTGGAATTGAGCGATGTGATTTTCGCCGTGGATAGCATTCCGGCTATCTTCGCTGTTACCACCGATCCGTTTATTGTGCTGACCTCAAACCTGTTTGCGATCCTCGGCCTGCGTGCGATGTATTTCCTGCTGGCAGGCGTAGCAGAACGTTTCTCGATGCTCAAATATGGTCTGGCGGTGATTCTGGTGTTTATCGGTATCAAGATGCTGATTGTCGACTTCTACCATATTCCGATCGCCGTCTCGCTGGGCGTGGTGTTTGGCATTCTGGTGATGACGTTTATTATCAACGCCTGGGTGAATTATCGGCATGATAAGCAGCGGGTAGAATGATTTTTAATCTGCCTGAGCCGTGTACCCTGTCATCAACATGAGCACCGTTTTCTCCCTCTCCCTTCCAGGGAGAGGGTCGGGGTGAGGGTAATTTTTCGCACCAATGCTGGCCTGTTCCCCTCACCCTCTCCCCAAAAGGGGCGAGGGGACTGACCGGGTACTTTTTTGACGTTGTCATCAGTCTGGAAGCCGCACGTTGGGCTTTATTTTTATGTCAAATAAATGTAACCATTAAGTTGCAAAACATGACCTCCCTTTAAAATCCAGCATTTTTCGCTTCCCGAAGCTGTAACTTTCCTTATACTCGACCTTGCAAACACTTTGTTACATCCTGAAAGATGCGTCGAAAGAACGTACCAGGGATGTACGACAACACAATGAAAGGATCGAAAAATGACTACGCAACATTCACCGGGGCTATTCCGGCGTCTGGCTCATGGCAGCCTGGTAAAACAAATCCTGGTCGGCCTTGTTCTGGGGATTATTCTGGCATGGATCTCAAAACCGGCGGCTGAAGCTGTTGGTCTGTTAGGCACTTTATTTGTTGGCGCCCTGAAAGCCGTAGCACCCATCCTGGTGCTGATGTTGGTGATGGCTTCCATCGCTAACCACCAACACGGGCAGAAAACCAATATCCGCCCTATTCTGTTCCTCTATCTGCTGGGTACTTTCTCCGCCGCACTGGCCGCAGTCGTTTTCAGCTTCGCCTTCCCTTCTACCCTGCATTTATCCAGTAGCGCAGGCGATATTTCGCCGCCGTCAGGTATTGTGGAAGTGATGCGCGGACTGGTAATGAGCATGGTTTCCAACCCCATCGACGCGCTGTTGAAAGGTAATTACATCGGGATTCTGGTGTGGGCTATTGGCCTCGGTTTCGCGCTGCGTCACGGTAACGAAACCACCAAAAACCTGGTCAATGATATGTCGAATGCCGTCACCTTTATGGTGAAACTGGTGATTCGCTTCGCACCAATCGGTATTTTTGGTCTGGTTTCTTCTACCCTGGCAACTACCGGTTTCTCCACACTGTGGGGCTACGCGCAACTGCTGGTCGTGCTGGTTGGCTGTATGTTGCTGGTGGCGCTGGTGGTTAACCCACTGCTGGTGTGGTGGAAAATTCGTCGTAACCCGTTCCCGCTGGTGCTGCTGTGCCTGCGCGAAAGCGGCGTGTACGCCTTCTTCACCCGCAGCTCTGCGGCGAACATTCCGGTGAATATGGCGCTGTGCGAAAAGCTGAATCTGGATCGCGATACCTATTCCGTTTCTATTCCGCTGGGAGCCACCATCAATATGGCGGGCGCAGCAATCACCATTACGGTGTTGACGCTTGCTGCGGTTAATACGCTGGGTATTCCGGTCGATCTGCCTACGGCGCTGCTGCTGAGCGTGGTTGCTTCCCTATGTGCCTGTGGCGCCTCCGGCGTGGCGGGGGGTTCTCTGCTGCTGATCCCACTGGCCTGTAATATGTTCGGTATTTCGAACGATATCGCCATGCAGGTGGTTGCCGTCGGCTTTATCATCGGCGTGTTGCAGGACTCTTGCGAAACCGCACTGAACTCTTCAACTGACGTGCTGTTCACTGCGGCTGTTTGCCAGGCAGAAGACGAGCGTCTGGCAAATAGCGCCCTGCGTAATTAATGTTTAACCCCTTTCGTCAACGGCGGAAGGGGTTTTCTCTACTTTAAATGGATCAATTCCCCTTTTCTGCATCCGCCAGAAACGAATGATATTCAGGCCATTCATTAGCAGAAAACTGCCCTCAATCATCGTGCCGCCAATCGACCCCGCCCAGAAGTTGTGAATCACCCAGCAACACGTTGAAAACCACATTACGCAGCGCATGGTCAGCCCTTTACAGCGGAACAGCGCCCAGGTACTGACAATCGTGCCAATAACCGGCAATAGTTCAACAGGATGATGGAACTTCGCCAGGCCGATTCCGCCAGTCAGCACAATAAATATCGCCATTACCCATAAGCTGCGCGTGCGTAAGGTAATCAACGTACGAATAGCATTAAGGATGGCACTGGCACCGGCAGGATAAGTGCCCAGGAGGAAAAAATGCACGCCAATAACGGCGCTATAGACCGAAAGCTGCTTTTTGAAGTGACGTTCGTCACGGTTAAAAAATGTAGTGATACCAATCAGAAAGGCGATGACACCCACGCCCTGGGCCAGCCAATACGCGGTCATGATAAATCCTTAACAGGTATGGAAAAGCAAACGGCGCTTCACATTATGAAACGCCGTTTTTTATTAACAACTCATTTCGACTTTATAGCGTTACGCCGCTTTTGAAGATCGCCAGTTCGCGGAAGTCGTTACGCTCGTTGCAAGTTTGCTTACCGTTGGCAAACTCAACGATGGTATCGATAAATTCTTCCAGCAACTGCGGCATCGCTTTTCCGTGAATCAACTGACCCGCGTCAAAGTCGATCCAGTGTTTTTTCTTCGCCGCCAGTTCACTGTTAGTGGCAATTTTCACCGTCGGCACAAAACCACCATACGGCGTACCGCGACCGGTACTGAACAGCACCATGTGACAGCCAGCGCCTGCCAGGGCGCTGGTCGCTACGGCATCGTTACCCGGCGCACTTAACAAGTTCAGCCCCGGCGTTTTCAGACGCTCGCCGTAACGCAGCACGTCAACCACTTCGCTGGAACCCGCTTTCTGAGTACAACCAAGTGATTTATCTTCCAGCGTGGTGATACCGCCCGCTTTGTTCCCCGGTGATGGGTTTTCGTAAATGGGCTGGTCATGAGCAATAAAGTACTGTTTGAAATCGTTGACCATGGTGACCAATTTTTCAAACGTTGCTTCGTCGCGGCAATGATCCATCAGCAACTGCTCTGCGCCAAACATCTCCGGCACTTCGGTCAGTACGGTAGTACCGCCGTTAGCAATCACGTAGTCAGAAAAACGCCCCAGCATCGGGTTAGCAGTAATACCAGAAAGACCGTCAGAACCGCCGCACTCCAGACCAAACTTCAGTTCGCTGAGTTTGCCTGGCTCGCGTTTATCGTTGCGCATCACGTTATACAGCTGATGCAAATGCTCGATCCCGGCTTCGATTTCATCGTCCTGCTGCTGGCAGATCATGAAATGGACACGTTCAGGATCGATGTCCCCCAGCGTTTCACGGAAGACATCGACCTGATTGTTTTCACAGCCCAGACCAATCACCAGCACCGCACCTGCATTCGGGTGGCGCACCATGTTTTGCAGCATAGTGCGGGTATTGATGTGATCGTCACCCAGTTGTGAGCAGCCGTAGGTGTGGCTGAAGAGGAACACGCCGTCAGTACCTTCAGCGTTGTTGGTCTCTTTCAGGAAACGGTTCTGGATCTGCCGCGCGATGCCGTTGACACAGCCCACGGTTGGCAGGATCCACAGCTCGTTACGCACCCCGACATCGCCGTTAGCGCGACGATAGATCTGCACTTCACGATCTGCCGCTTGTGCTGGCAGATCGTGAAAATCAGGTTGATAGCGATACTGATCCAGATCGCTCAGATTCGTGCGCGTATTGTGGGCGTGAACGTGTTCCCCCGCCGCAATATCCGCCAGTGCATAACCAATCGGCAGGCCATATTTGATGACGTTGGCCCCTTTTGCGATATCCGTTAACGCAAATTTATGTCCACGAGCAACATCCTGGCGCAGCGTAACGGTTTGGTTATCGACACTGACTTCTGTGCCTTCAGCCAAATCTGCTAAAGCAACCGCGACGTTATCCAGTGCATGGATCTTGATGTATTGCATATCAACCCCAGACCTTAGTTCAGTTCAATGGCGAAATAGTCACGCGCATTGTTAAAGCAAATGTTTTTCACCATCTCGCCCAGCAGGTTGATGTCCGCCGGTGCTTCGCCCGCTTCCACCCAGCGACCGATCATCTGGCACAGAATGCGGCGGAAGTATTCGTGACGGGTGTATGACAGGAAGCTACGGCTGTCAGTCAGCATACCGACAAAGCGGCTCAGCAGACCGAGCTGCGCCAGTTGGGTCATCTGACGTTCCATACCGTCTTTCTGGTCGTTAAACCACCAGCCGGAACCGAACTGCATTTTGCCCGGCATACCTTCGCCCTGGAAGTTACCGATCATGGTGCCCAGCACTTCGTTATCGCGCGGGTTCAGGCAGTAGAGAATGGTTTTCGGTAGCAGGTTTTCTTCGTTCTGTTTGCTCAGCAGTTTAGACAGCTCTTCTGCCATCGGACGGTCGTTGATGGAGTCAAAACCAACATCCGGCCCCAGCAGTTTGAACTGACGCAGGTTGTTATTACGCAGAGCGCCGATGTGGTACTGCTGCACCCAACCGCGACGTGCGTATTCGGCACCAAGGAACACCAGCACCGCAGTTTTAAACTGTGCCACTTCGTGCTCACTCAGGGTTTCGCCTGCCAGGCGGCGTGCCAGAATGCTGTCCAGTTCCGCTTCGTTCGCTTCAGCAAACATCACCACATCCAGCGCGTGGTCAGACACTTTACAGCCGTGAGCGGCGAAGTGATCCAGACGTTTGGTCAGGGCGGTTTGCAGGTCTGCAAAGCGGCGAATGTCGGTATCAGAAACTTCACCCAGCTTCGCCATATAGTCGTTAAAGGTCGCCTGTTCGATGTTGAAGGCTTTATCCGGACGCCAGCTCGGAAGCACTTTAATGGTGAAAGAGCCGTCTTTGGCGATCTCTGCGTGATGCTCCAGAGAATCGATCGGGTCATCGGTGGTGCCGACCATTTTCACGTTCATCTGCTGCATGATGCCGCGCGCGGAGAAGTTATCCTGCGCCAGCAGTTCGTTACATTCGTTCCAGATTTCATCGGCAGTCGACGGAGACAGCAGTTTGCCCGTGATACCGAATGGACGACGCAGTTCGAGGTGCGTCCAGTGGTATAACGGGTTGCCGATAGTGTGCGGAACGGTCGCCGCCCAGGCGTCAAACTTTTCACGGTCAGAGGCATCACCGGTACACAGGCGTTCAGCTACACCATTGGTGCGCATTGCACGCCATTTGTAGTGATCGCCTTTCAGCCAGATGTCATACAAATTCTTAAAGCGATAGTCTTCTGCAATCTGCTGCGGCGGCAAATGGCAGTGGTAGTCGAAAATCGGCTGGTCTTTTGCGTAGTCGTGATACAGACGGCGGGCAAATTCAGTATCTAACAGGAAATCTTCAGTCATAAACGGAGTCATTATCGTCTTCCTCTTAACGAGTGAGCTAGCTTGCTTATGGTGCGATGCTGACAAAGTTATCACACCAATTTCCAGAGCCAGAAGATATTTTCGTGAGTTAGATCAATAAACGTAGTTAAAAAAATTACTCTCAAAGTGGTAAATATCGCTGCAAGCCGCGCCGTTACTGGCCTCGCTATCATCGTGTAATGTCCCTACAAATATTCGCACATTTGTGATGGCTCTCACCTTTTAAAGTTGTATGACAAGTTATCTTTTTGCCGTCGCAAATAATAAGTCGACGGAATGCAAATTGCCGATTCATTCTCTGGATGGATTGGATTGACCGGTACGGAAGCCGAATTAGCACGAAACTTTCATGGCAACGTTCGGGGCGTGCCGGTTTTTTTTCGGTTACCCGGTCGTAAGTAACATCTTCAGCCTCTGGCGGGATGATGGCCGCGATTACTGCGGATATAACAAAACGATGAGGTTTTACATGCGTAAAATTAAAGGGTTACGTTGGTATATGATCGCACTGGTGACGCTCGGCACCGTGCTCGGTTACCTGACGCGTAACACTGTGGCGGCAGCTGCGCCAACTCTGATGGAAGAGTTAAACATCTCCACCCAACAGTATTCCTACATCATCGCAGCTTATTCTGCTGCTTATACGGTCATGCAACCGGTAGCGGGTTATGTACTGGATGTTCTGGGTACAAAAATCGGTTACGCGATGTTTGCCGTGTTGTGGGCTGTGTTCTGTGGCGCTACCGCGCTGGCAGGTAGCTGGGGCGGCCTGGCGATTGCTCGTGGTGCGGTAGGTGCTGCTGAAGCAGCAATGATCCCAGCGGGTCTGAAAGCCAGTTCCGAATGGTTCCCGGCGAAAGAGCGTTCCATCGCAGTAGGTTACTTTAACGTTGGTTCTTCAATTGGTGCGATGATTGCACCGCCGCTGGTGGTATGGGCAATTGTGATGCATAGCTGGCAGATGGCATTTATCATCTCCGGTGCGCTGAGCTTTATCTGGGCGATGGCATGGCTGATTTTCTATAAACACCCGCGCGACCAGAAACATCTGACTGATGAAGAACGCGAATACATTATTAACGGTCAGGAAGCCCAGCACCAGGTTGGCACGGCGAAGAAAATGTCCGTTGGTCAGATCCTGCGTAACCGTCAGTTCTGGGGTATCGCGCTGCCGCGTTTCCTGGCTGAACCGGCGTGGGGGACTTTCAACGCGTGGATCCCACTGTTCATGTTTAAAGTTTACGGCTTTAACCTGAAAGAGATCGCGATGTTCGCCTGGATGCCGATGCTGTTTGCTGACCTCGGTTGTATCCTCGGTGGTTACCTGCCGCCGCTGTTCCAGCGTTGGTTTGGCGTGAACCTGATCGTCTCCCGTAAGATGGTAGTCACGCTGGGTGCGGTGCTGATGATTGGCCCAGGTATGATCGGTCTGTTCACCAATCCATATGTGGCGATTATGCTGCTGTGTATCGGTGGTTTTGCTCACCAGGCACTGTCTGGCGCACTGATTACGCTCTCTTCTGACGTGTTCGGTCGTAACGAAGTGGCAACGGCAAACGGTCTGACCGGGATGTCCGCATGGCTGGCAAGTACGCTGTTTGCCTTGGTTGTTGGTGCTCTGGCTGACACCATCGGCTTCAGCCCGCTGTTCGCAGTGCTGGCAGTGTTCGACCTGTTAGGCGCGCTGGTTATCTGGACGGTATTGCAGAACAAACCGGCGATTGAGGTGGCGCAGGAAACACATAACGATCCCGCCCCGCAACATTAACGCTTAGCGTGAGTTTTAATGTCGAAGCCGCCTGTTCAGGCGGCTTCGTTGTTTATGCGTTTGTCCGGCCTGGAGGGTTAATTGATGGTTGGTAGAGATGGAGTAAAAATTACCGATAGTTTCCCCATGTAATACCCTGCCTGTTTATCCATCACGCTAAATTTATCGACCGCCAGGGTTAATGGCGTCGGCACACACATGACAGCGTAACGAATTCCTGGCAGCACAACCGGACGAACGCGCTTCAGGTTGATGCTGTTCCAGACCATATTTTCATTGTTGCGAACATCAATTTGCCCGCCCGTTTCCGGGTTATACATTTTTACCCGGTAATCAATGCGTTCTGAGGCATCTGTCGATGTTCCTCCCTGACGATAAATCGAGAAGTCGCCATCTCTTCGCCCGGCAGCCGGGCGACCTTCATCTTTAAGCTGGATTTCATAACTGATGGCGTTGCCGTTAAAACCATCGTACAGGCACATATCCAGCGTGGTCAGATCCTGAGCATAGTTACTGCCATTGACGCTCCCCGTCGGGTGTAGATCCAACTGTACCCGTGGCGTGGCGTGGGCAAACTCCGGAAAGAAGATATCGATATGGTTGGGATCGAGCGTATTAAGCGTGATATCCGCAAAATAATCTGCTCCAGGGTAGGTAAAATGCATTTTAACGGAACCTTCCCAGACGCCACCAATCGGTAATTTTTTCATTTCTGCTTGCTCAAGATAGAGCGTTAACAGTTTTACATTGGCATTATAAGCACCGCTATTAGCTATACATCGACGAGTAGTTGTACTATCTAAAGGGAATTGCGCCGACCAGCCATCACAGTCCCCTCCGGGATTGCGGACCACAAAATTCGTATATCCTTTAAGGTTAACTGGCCAACGCATACCACTGCGCTTTTCTGTCATATAAATTTTCACGTTTGAATAATTACCAGATGGTGTACAAATCTGCTGTCGATCAGGAAAATTGCACTGATAACTTGACCATGCGGTGTCGTAGTTTATAGCAGGGGGTTCTTCCTTGTTCCAGATGTAATAATCTGCCCTACCGACTGCCAAATCATAAGTAATTTCAGCCGTAACGTTGGGCGATGCCTGAACACCTGCAACCGAGCCCAAAAAGCAAAATAGTATGGCAATCAATCGCTTTCTCATGGTGCAACCTCCCTTTGCGCCGTTTGTACGCTCTCACGTAATTTAGGCTGTTTTAACTGCGCCTGAACCTGAATCGACTCTGGCAATTGCGAATAACTCACGACGCTACAAGTCACATCGCCGCTGTAACGAATGCTGGCGCGTTTCTTCACAACAGTCAGCGGACATTTAAGGAATTCGTGTCCGGAAAGCAGATACAATTCTTTATCATTGCCGCTAATTTCCAGCGTAAATCCGCCATCTTCAGCCACCAATAACATGGTGCTGTTCAGACCAATCAGCGGGAATTTCTCTACTGATGCTGGCAATAACAAGCGACCAATATAGTTGTAGTTAAAGCTGGCAGTGACTTCGCGATAACGTAACTTACCGGGCAGCAACATTAATTCCCGGTTTCCCGCGCCATTGATAATATTGGTTGTTCCCTGCTGGTTGCCCTGGTTGCTGTCCCTGACGTCAACAAAGCCCGACTGGAATCCAGCATAGGGGAACAACACACTGTCACTTTGACCAAGTTGCAGAGTTCTGCTGCCCGCAACCCGAGCTTCGAATTGCAGATCCTGGCTCTCTTCATCCTGTTCAGTAAATCCTTTTACATCGACTAATACAGCGCCGAGCAGATCATCTGTTCCACTGGCTCCCAGATTAATTCCGTAACGACTCACCGCCAGTGTGGAACTGTAAGACCCTGTAAAGGCAGAAAGATGATCATGGTTCTTGCGATCGTAACTGTCTGATACAGTTCCGTTGAGATTACCGTACTGCCCTTCCCAGCGACCGTTAACCGCGCTGTTTATGGTATCGGTGTTCAGACCACCGACGGTCACGCCAAGTTCTTTATGGCTGAATGAATCGTTATAAAAGGTATGCGATAACTGCCATGAAGTTTGGTCGCCATCCTGATCGCTATAGCGATAGTCAGTCGAAACATTGGTTGAGTGACTGTTATTATTGCTGTCCATCGTTGGTGTATCAGATAACGAAAACGATAAGTACAATCCGTTGTCGTCGTTATCTCCGCCGTTGTCGTTACGATGGAAAACCCCGACAGAAGTGCTCAAAATCCAGTCACGCATTACAAAAGCGCGAGACGCGCTAAGCTGTACGGTTTCAGAAATACTTTGCGCAGAAGTCTGGCGAAGATAGTTATTTTCAAAACTCTGCTGTTTGTCCCAGCGTAAGCTGTCGTCGGTGTTATTTTGCGTGCGGGTATAACCCAGCATCATGTTCCAGCCGATAAGATTCTGTGAAATCGTAGCGGATATGCTTTCATAACAGCTTAAGGCGTTGTAGCTATCTCTGCTGTCGGTTGTACAAGCATCTCCGTCGGAGTTGGTACGATAAAAGCCCAGCGTCGGCCATCCCGAATTACTCCAGTTAACCTGCTGCATATCACCTTTGCCGCCATCGTCATTGCGGAACAGACTGGCACCTATGGCAAGATTCCCCACCCCGCCTAAATCCGCCGTCCAGTTATTACCTAACTCGAAAGCATTCACATCATCGGCATTCGCCAGCCCTGCGTAGAGCTCATATTGTGGATGTAACGGCAGGCGAAAACCCAGTTGATAAGCTGAACTTTCGTCATCGGCAGCCTGGGAGGTGGTTTTACCGGCCTGTAAGAACCACTGCGCATTTCCGTCCGTCAGCCCCCCTGTTTTGGTAAAAGGGACAAGTTCAGTGCGGGTGAGTTGGTTGTTCTCATAAACTTTTAACGCCACGCTGTAGCTGCCTGGCGGAAAGGAACCAGTATCAATAAATTGCGAACCACTATTGAGATAAAACGATCCCAGAAGTTGTTCATTACGATAAGCGTCAACACGAGAATTGCGCGAAAGCAGGACCATTACTGGCGTTCCTTGCTGACTCTGCGCCTGGTTTAAATAACTGAGTGTTGACCCGATACGCATTCCATCGATTGCACCGAGTGGCAGAAAGTTAAAAGTAAAATTCCCGCCTTGTGCATTAAATAGCGTGCGGTTGTCCATTCGCCCCGCCTGCACATAATAACGACGTAAAAAATCATAACGATAATAGAGATCGCTGACATCAGCATTATTATCGCTGACATCTTCTGCCTCATAGCCATTGAAATTCCAGTGCCCGCCAATATAACTATTCTCTGTGACACCCAGCGCACCATTGCCCTGAATGGAGAACGATTGGTAATCATCCTGCACCAGCACGTTAATATCCTGCTGATGAATAAATGCATTAATCGCGTTTCTGTCTGGATTTAAATATAGCGATTTTGAATTTAACGAAGAACTCCATTGGGGATTCAGAAAGAGGGTGGCGGAACTCTCTTCATCATTAAAAATAATGTCAACAGAATCGGTATTGAGAAAGCCACATCCTGAATCGGTCTGCGCAAAACCACAAGCCAGTTCACCATGACGCGCCAGTGGTTGTGCCAGTCTCGCTTTTACGGCTTGAGTGATTTTTTGGTCTTTGGTATCCAGCTCCAGCTTATTATATAAACTTGCTGAATCCAGAAATGTTACCGCATCAAGATTAACCATTGCATAATATTTACCGAGACTTTTCCCGGCATAATAGACTTCAATATACTCCTGCTGTCCCTGTGCAATAACCTCAAACCCAGCGGGAATTTTAGTTAATGCTGCCTTTGCCGGGCTGAGACTCGCCAGGATCAAAAGAGCCAGTAATTTTTTATCCATGGCAACCCTGAAATCCATAATAACGACTAAAATAGTTAAAATAAGGGAGGACAAGCCCCCCTTTATTACGTATTAATTCTGTTATCCGGATTAGATATCCTGGGACAGATAGATGCTTACCACGCCACGGTAAATACCGGTTTCCAGTACACCTTTGGTGGTCTGAGCAAACATCAGGTTTTTAGCCAAAGAACCGTTGGTTAAAGCATCGGAAGCAAAAATTTTGGTTGCTTCAAAAGTGGTAGCGGCATCGGACTTGATTTCAGTACCACCCCAGGTCACAGTCAGCGGAACAGTTTTGCTGCCGTCCAGGTTATGAACCAGTTGCGCAGGGGAAACCAACTGCATTTTAATGTCTTTAGTCACATCGTTAGACCAAATTTTAGTCATCAACTGATAAGATTGCAGACCCTGACCCGGCAGATATTGCATTTCAACTGCTTTCGGCAGTGCGCTGTTATCGGTTTGCGTCATATCCAGAGCGGCATCAACGTTAGCTGTTACAGTAATATCTTTTTGTACTGCTAACGCGGAGCCTGCTACAGAGAATAACGCTGCTACCAGAAGAGATTTTGCAAATGCCTTTTTCATTACTATTCCTTCGTTTATGACAATGATAATTAATGGATCGCCAGCTCAAACTCGCCATTATCCTTAGTGATCCAGTTATTATATTTGACAACGATCTTGTCGTAGCCAGATATGCTTTCAAGATTTATTTCCTGACCAGGGAAGATATTTTTATTTACGGTCTGCATCTTACAATTATCTTTGCTATTATTTTTGCAATAAGCGATCGTTAAAAGTTTTAAACGTTGATTCCCTGCATTAAATAATTTTTTGGCAGGATTTACTTCTAACTTAGCAATAGGTTGTTGGGGTGGAACACTAACAACAATCCCCCAAATCAAGTTAACTGTTAACTGCATAGAGAGATCTTTTTTATCTGTGGCAACGTCATCAATACTGGGAACTGCTTCAAATTTAACGCGGTAATTTTTCTCTTTTTGCTCTGGTTCCATTGCGACAAAGCGCACGGTTTTGCTGCTACCGGCTGGTAAGGCGAATTTGGGTGGCATAACGACCAGATGATTTGCATCACCGGATTTAATCTCAACTTCATTTTCCTGAGGCGTCGATGGATTATCGATACGGAATACTGTCGCCTTGATATACTGAACTTCATTACTTTTAGATATTACACGAACGTTGCCTTCACCCTGACTATTAATAGAAACAGCCATAGGATAAACAGTCATATTTGACTGTGCAAAAAAAGGAGCGAACACGAATAAAAGCGGCGTAAGCCGTGATAAGAGTTTAATTTTCGCCACCATATAGAATTAATCTTACAAAATTGTTTCAAAAAAGTTAGTGCATTAGAAATGTAGATTTATTGTAAGTCAATATAAAAAAGCATTTTTAGTTAATATTAATTTAAAAAGCGAAAAATTAAGTTACTGAAACATAGTAATTTTCACAATATCGACGCTTAATTTTTAGGAATTTATAAATATTCACAATGTTAATTAAATACATTATTTCAATCACCATATCTATATATGAACAATGGCATACCCATAAATAAAGTGGTATGATAACTTTGTCCGCATTCCATTCCGGGAGACGCATATGGAAATCTCTGAACCACGCCGTTTGTACCAACAACTTGCTGCTGACCTGAAAGAGCGCATTGAGCAGGGCGTCTATCTGGTGGGTGATAAACTGCCCGCCGAACGTTTTATTGCCGATGAAAAAAACGTCAGCCGAACGGTAGTTCGTGAAGCCATCATCATGCTGGAAGTTGAAGGCTATGTGGAGGTGCGTAAAGGTTCAGGTATTCACGTGGTTTCCAACCAGCCGCGCCATCAGCAGGCGGCTGACGATAATATGGAATTTGCCAATTACGGCCCGTTTGAACTGCTACAGGCTCGCCAGCTTATCGAGAGCAATATTGCCGAGTTTGCCGCAACCCAGGTGACCAAACAGGACATCATGAAATTGATGGCCATCCAGGAGCAGGCTCGCGGTGAACAATGCTTCCGCGATTCCGAGTGGGATTTGCAGTTCCATATTCAGGTTGCCCTGGCGACGCAGAACTCAGCCCTGGCAGCCATCGTTGAGAAGATGTGGACCCAGCGTAGCCATAACCCGTACTGGAAAAAACTCCACGAACACATTGATTCCCGTACCGTCGATAACTGGTGTGATGACCACGATCAGATCCTTAAGGCGTTAATTCGCAAAGATCCCCATGCCGCTAAGCTGGCAATGTGGCAGCATCTGGAAAACACCAAGATAATGTTATTTAACGAAACCAGCGACGATTTCGAGTTCAACGCCGACCGTTACCTGTTCGCAGAAAACCCGGTTGTGCATCTGGATACGGCCGCCAGCGGCAGCAAATGAAATTCCCATCGGGCAGGCGCTACAACGCGCCTGTACGCTTTGTCAGTAAGCAAAAAGTATAAAGTGTCAGCCTGTGTAAATCCTCTCGCCACCCTCCCCTGCAATCAGCAAAATCAGACTCCACGGACATGTAATTTTGATAACGAACAACGTTGACCTTTGTTACAATTAGATTCAATTTGAATTTATGCTATTAAATGTTTTCTTATCTCACGTTTTAACAGGGAATAGTTCAGGCCGTGTTGGTGCTCCGACCCGCAATCCATACAAAAACAGCAATAATCTGGCGGGAGTGCATCATTTAAAACCGGCGTGGCGTTAACCGATTCACCAGGAATAATGAATGGAACTTTTGACCCAATTACTGCAGGCCCTGTGGGCGCAGGATTTTGAAACGCTGGCCAATCCGTCGATGATTGGCATGTTGTATTTTGTCTTGTTTGTAATTTTGTTCCTTGAAAACGGCTTGCTTCCGGCAGCCTTTTTACCGGGCGACAGCTTACTGGTGTTGGTCGGCGTATTGATTGCTAAAGGCGCGATGGGTTATCCACAAACGATTTTGCTATTGACCGTAGCCGCCAGCCTTGGCTGCTGGGTCAGTTACATACAGGGGCGATGGCTGGGCAATACCCGCACTGTGCAAAACTGGCTTTCCCATTTACCCGCGCACTATCACCAACGCGCACACCATCTTTTTCACAAACACGGTTTATCGGCGCTATTAATTGGTCGCTTTATTGCGTTTGTCAGAACACTGCTGCCGACCATTGCCGGGTTATCAGGGCTGAATAACGCACGCTTTCAGTTCTTCAACTGGATGAGCGGTTTGTTGTGGGTGTTGATCCTGACAACCCTGGGTTACATGCTCGGCAAAACGCCGGTATTTTTGAAGTACGAGGATCAGCTAATGTCATGCCTGATGCTGCTCCCGGTGGTACTGCTGGTATTTGGCCTGGCAGGTTCTCTGGTCGTGTTATGGAAAAAGAAATATGGAAATCGGGGGTAAAGGATGCAAATACCTCGCATGTCGCTTCGCCAGCTAGTCTGGTTCGGCGCTGCTTTATTGCTGGTCGGCACGCTGTTGCTGGCCTGGTCTGCGGTTCGTCAGCAAGATTCAACGCTGGCGATCCGTGCCGTTCATCAAGGCATGACGATGCCAGACGGTTTTTCCATCTGGCATCACCTTGACGCTCACGGCATTCCTTTCAAAAGCATTACCCCCAAGAACGACACTCTGTTAATTACGTTTGACTCCAGCGACCAGAGTGCCGCCGCAAAAGCAGTCCTCGACAGAACATTGCCCCATGGCTACATCATTGCGCAGCAGGACGATAACAGTCAGGCCATGCAGTGGCTGACCCGGCTGCGGGATAATTCTCATCGCTTCGGATAACTTCCTGTTATCCGAAACATATCACTCACTTTGGTGATTTCACCGTTACTGTCTATGATTAATGAGGCGGTGGTTAACACTACCGCTTCGTTGTCTGGACAATCGTTCCTTTGTAATAGGTTCGAGTCACAATGGAAGGTTCAAGAATGAAATACCGCATTGCTTTAGCTGTTTCTCTTTTTGCTCTTAGTGCCGGTAGTTATGCCACTACCCTGTGTCAGGAAAAGGAGCAAAATATCCTTAAGGAGATCAGCTATGCCGAAAAACACCAAAACCAGAATCGTATTGACGGTCTGAATAAAGCCCTGAGTGAAGTCCGGGCCAACTGTTCAGATAGCCAGCTTCGCGCCGATCATCAGAAAAAAATCGCTAAGCAGAAAGATGAGGTGGCGGAACGCAAGCAAGATTTAGCCGAGGCGAAGCAAAAAGGCGATGCGGACAAGATTGCCAAACGCGAACGGAAACTGGCAGAAGCGCAGGAAGAGCTGAAAAAGCTGGAAGCGCGCGACTACTAATTCACAATAGTCATTACTTACTCACCTGGAGAAAACTATGTCGAAAGAACACACTACGGAACATTTGCGTGCAGAGTTGAAATCCCTGTCTGATACGCTGGAAGAAGTACTAAGCGCCTCAGGAGATAAGTCGAAAGAAGAGTTGAGTAAGATTCGTAGTAAAGCAGAGCAGGCGCTAAAACAGAGCCGCTATCGCCTGGGTGAAACTGGCGAGGCAATTGCCAAACAGACTCGTGAAGCGGCGGCGCGTGCCGATGAGTACGTGCGTGAAAATCCGTGGACGGGTGTGGGCATTGGCGCTGCAATCGGTGTAGTGCTCGGCGTTCTGCTGTCGCGTCGTTAATTATGGCGGACACTCATCACGCGCAAGGGCCCGGTAAAAGCGTTCTGGGCATCGGGCAGCGAATAGTCACCATCATGGTCGAAATGGTGGAGACACGTCTGCGGCTGGCGGTGGTGGAGCTGGAAGAGGAAAAAGCCAATCTCTTTCAACTGTTACTGATGCTGGGCCTGACGATGCTTTTCGCTGCATTTGGTCTTATGAGCCTGATGGTGCTGATTATCTGGGCGGTTGATCCGCAATATCGCCTGAATGCGATGATTGCCACCACCGTGGTGTTGCTGCTACTGGCACTGATTGGCGGTATCTGGACGTTACGCAAGTCACGGAAATCGACACTGTTGCGCCACACGCGCCATGAACTGGCGAACGATCGGCAACTGCTCGAGGAGGAGTCCCGTGAGCGGTAAAGTCGAACGTGAACGCCGCAAGGCACAACTACTTAGCCAGATCCAGCAACAACGGCTGGATCTTTCCGCCAGTCGTCGAGACTGGCTGGAAGCAACAGGCGCTTACGATCGTCGCTGGAATATACTGTTGAGTCTGCGCTCCTGGGCGCTGGTTGGCAGTAGCGTGATGGCTATCTGGACAATTCGCCATCCGAATATGCTGGTTCGCTGGGCCAGGCGCGGTTTTGGCGTATGGAGTGCCTGGCGTCTGGTTAAAACCACCCTCAAACAGCAACAGCTGCGCGGTTAACGTCTTTCTGGCCGGAGCCATTCCGGCCTTATCCCTCAAAATTTTTGAAAAAATTTGACAGTTTTCCTTGCTAACAATCACCATTCACTACGTTTATGCTTCTCTCCATCGACAGCAACGACGCTAATACCGCGTCAATGCACAAAAAAACAATCAGCAGCCTGAGCGGCGCAGTGGAGAGTAAGATGAAAAAATTAGAAGATATTGGTGTACTGGTAGCGCGTATTTTAATGCCGATTCTGTTTATTACGGCAGGCTGGGGAAAAATTACAGGCTACGCGGGTACACAACAATATATGGAAGCAATGGGCGTCCCCGGCTTTATGCTGCCGCTGGTGATTTTGCTTGAGTTTGGCGGTGGTCTGGCAATTCTGTTTGGTTTCCTGACTCGTACCACGGCGCTGTTTACCGCTGGCTTTACACTGCTGACTGCGTTTTTATTTCACAGCAATTTTGCAGAGGGCATGAACTCGCTGATGTTTATGAAAAACCTGACCATTTCTGGCGGATTCCTGCTGCTGGCAATTACGGGGCCGGGCGCATTCAGCATCGACCGCCTGCTGAATAAAAAGTGGTAAGCAGAGACTATACTTAACGATATTTGTTGGTCGGATAAGATGCGTAAGCATCGCATCCGACAATCAAAAATGTGCACTTTGCCAGCAATCTGAAACGAGGAGAAACACTCCTCGTTTTTGCTATTGGAGGAGAGAAAAATGGGTCAACTGATTGACGGCGTCTGGCATGACACCTGGTACGACACCAAATCCACCGGCGGTAAATTTCAACGTTCAGCTTCCGCATTTCGTAACTGGCTCACCGCTGACGGCGCACCAGGACCTACCGGCAAAGGCGGTTTTGCCGCAGAAAAAGATCGCTACCATCTCTATGTTTCACTCGCCTGCCCGTGGGCGCACCGCACGCTGATTATGCGTAAACTCAAAGGTCTGGAACCGTTTATCTCCGTTTCCGTGGTGAATCCGCTGATGCTGGAAAACGGCTGGACCTTCGATGACAGTTTTCCGGGTGCAACCGGTGATACGCTCTATCAACATGAGTTTCTGTATCAGCTTTATCTCCACGCCGATCCACACTATAGCGGACGTGTCACTGTTCCCGTGCTATGGGACAAAAAGAACCACACCATTGTCAGCAACGAATCGGCGGAAATCATCCGCATGTTCAATACCGCGTTTGATGCACTGGGCGCGAAAGCGGGAGATTATTATCCTCCTGCGCTGCAAACTAAAATTGACGAACTTAACGGCTGGATTTACGACACCGTCAACAATGGCGTGTATAAAGCCGGTTTTGCTACCAGCCAGGAAGCCTACGACGAGGCGGTGGTGAAAGTGTTTGAATCGCTGGCGCGACTGGAGCAGATCTTAGGTCAGCATCGCTATCTGACCGGTAACCAGTTAACCGAAGCTGATATTCGCCTGTGGACCACGCTGGTGCGTTTTGATCCGGTGTATGTCACCCACTTCAAATGTGATAAGCACCGCATCAGCGATTACCTGAATCTGTACGGCTTCCTGCGCGATATCTACCAGATGCCGGGGATTGCCGAAACTGTCAATTTTGATCACATCCGTAATCACTACTTCCGCAGCCATAAGACCATCAACCCTACGGGGATTATTTCGATTGGTCCGTGGCAGGATCTTGATGAACCGCACGGGCGGGACGTTCGCTTCGGCTAGACAAAGGCACCCTTCGTGGTGCCTCTGATTGCTGGCTAAGTGCGTGTTGTTCATGTCGGATGCGGCTTGAACGGCTTATTTGACCTAAAAATATTGTACATTCAATATATTGCAGAGAACTCACAGGCCAGATAAGCGTAGCGCATCTGGCGATTTTGCGCTTGCCATCAGTCTGAAGTTCCGTTCATTGCACCTCATTAATTCACCGTGGTGATATTTACTGCCATTTCATTCATGTCTATTCTTAATTTGCTGCTTTAAAAACAAGTGATTGAGCAAAATTGAGGCAAAAATGGACTGGTATCTGAAAGTACTAAAAAATTATGTCGGATTTCGGGGTCGTGCGCGGCGCAAAGAGTACTGGATGTTTATTCTGGTCAACATCATCTTTACGTTCGTGCTGGGACTACTGGATAAAATGTTAGGCTGGCAACGCGCCGGTGGCGAAGGCATCCTGACGACAATCTATGGCATTCTGGTGTTTTTACCGTGGTGGGCAGTTCAGTTCCGCCGCCTGCACGACACCGACCGCTCGGCGTGGTGGGTACTGCTGTTCTTAATCCCGTTTATCGGCTGGCTGATTATCATCGTCTTTAACTGCCAGGCGGGTACACCGGGTGAAAACCGCTTTGGGCCAGACCCGAAACTGGAACAGGAATAATAATTAAGCACCTTGTGAAAGGTGCTTAATCGTTTATTTTCCGGCGAACAACTTTGGAATTTCCCGCAAACACCAGGATTTCGCTTCCCCCATACTGTCACGACGCCAGGCCATAATGATATCGATCTCGCTGGTCGATTCCGGGCTAACGACACGTAGCCGTCCTTCAGCAATATCTTTTTCCACCATCGGATACGGCATAGTTGCGACACCCAGCCCCGCCAGTAACGCCTGGCGTTTATCTTCAATGGTGCTGACCGTTAAGCGCGGCTGTTTGTCCAGCAACTGCACCGTCAATACCGGACGCTCACGAGCGGTATCCGCAACCGCAATTCCGCGATATTTCACGCGCGTCACCTCAGAAAGCGGTTCCGGCTCCTGGTGAATCGGGTGATCCGGCGCGGCAACGTAGACGTTCATTAAGGTATAGAGCTTGCGCGAGTTGATCTCCGACGAGGAACGAAAATGCATATCCGGCGCGATAACTATATCTGCTCGCCCCTGCTCCAGCCGCTCCCACGCGCCCGCCAGCACTTCGGTGATAATTGCCAGTTGGGTATTGGCTTTCACCGCCAGTTTGTCGATCAAAGGGAAAAAGGCAGCCGTCGGCACCAGCGCCTCGGTCACAATGGTGAGATGCGTTTCCCAACCGCGCGCGAGGGCTTCCGCATCAGTAGTCAGTTTATCTGCCGCTTCCAGCAGAACGCGTCCTCGCTCCAGCAACATACGCCCGACATTGGTGAATTTGGTGCGATGGCCAGAGCGGTCAAACAGTACCACATCCAGCTCTTCTTCCAGTTTTTGCATGGTGTAGCTAAGCGCAGAAGGCACGCGTCCCAGCTCATCTGCTGCTGCCGCAAAACTGCCACGGCGATCGATCGCGTCCATAACACGCAGTGCTTCCAGCGTTAATGCCCTTTCTTTGGCCATGTCGTTCTCATTCAGGAAATTTGAACATACCGGGCAGAATATCTGGCTAACAATGTAGCGTCTAGCCCCTTACCATAAAAGGAAGTAAAGAGAGGTCAATAATTATGATTACTACCCGAACTGCCAGGCAGTGTGGACAAGCAGACTACGGATGGTTACAGGCCCGGTATACTTTTTCCTTTGGACACTACTTCGACCCTAAATTGTTAGGCTACGCCTCCCTGCGCGTGCTCAATCAGGAAGTGCTGGCTCCAGGAGCCGCCTTTCAGCCACGAACCTATCCAAAAGTCGATATTTTGAATGTGATTCTGGATGGAGAAGCAGAATACCGCGACAGTGAAGGCAATCATGTTCAGGCCAGCGCCGGTGAAGCCTTATTGCTTTCTACTCAGCCGGGCGTGAGTTATAGCGAACATAACATTAGCAAAGACAAACCGTTAACGCGAATGCAGCTTTGGCTGGATGCCTGCCCGCAGCGAGAGAATCCGCTGATTCAAAAACTGGCGCTTAATATGGGCAAGCAGCAATTAATCGCCTCGCCCGATGGCACAGAGGGTAGCCTGCAACTGCGCCAGCAAGTGTGGTTGCATCATATTGTGCTCGCTAAGGGCGAAAGTGCGAACTTTCAACTTCACGGCCCGCGCGCCTATTTACAATCGATTCACGGCCAATTTCATGCAATTACGCATCATGAAGAGAAAGCGGCACTGACCTGCGGTGATGGTGCATTTATTCGTGACGAGGCTAACATTACGCTGGTTGCTGATTCCCCGCTGCGCGCTTTACTGATAGATTTACCTGTCTAGTTGTTTTTACAGGGAGAAGATGATGAGTAAAAAATCGGCGAAGAAACGCCAGTCAGTGAAGCCCGTTGTGGCGAAAGAAACCACTCGCGCAACTAAAAACTTTGGCTATGAAGAGATGTTGAGCGAGCTGGAAGCGATAGTAGCCGACGCCGAAACGCGGTTAGCCGAGGATGAAGCCGCCGCATAAAGACAGGTTGCCGGATGCGGCGTAAACGCCTTATCCGGCCTACAAAACCCAGCAATATCAATAAATTGCACCACTCGTAGGCCGGATAAGATGCGCCAGCATCGCATCCGGCTTCAGGTACGATACCCAAGACTCGCCGCTTATCTGGCCTTGCTCGCCATAATCTCGATAATCTGCCGATCCGTTTGCTGCATCGAATGGCTTGCCAGCGCACACAGATTGGCAATCGACTGCTCAACATCATGCGCCACAATCCCTTCATTGCCGGTCACGGCGGTATCATCCAGCGCCATTAACACCGCTTTCCACGCTGCCGAAGCACTGGTCGAAACCTTCATCGCACAACTGTTCGACGCACCATCGCAAATCATGCCGCTGACATCGCCGATCATACTGCTGATCGCCATAGAGATCGTTTCATAACGCCCATCCACCAGCCACGCCATCCCAGCGGCAGCCCCCATTGCTGCCGTCGTCGCCGCGCACAGCGCGGATAAACGCGGCAACTGGTTATGGATGTAAATCGCGCTCAAATGCGAAAGCATCAGCGCGCGTGCCAGCCGTTCATCATCCACCCCGAAGTGTTCCGCGACCACCACTACGGGCATTGTCGCGGTGATCCCCTGGTTACCAGAACCGGAGTTACTCATCGCCGGAAGCGTTGCGCCGCCCATACGCGCATCAGATGCCGCGCTGGTACGAATCACAATCGACGAGGAGAGATCCTTCGCCAACAAACCGCGCGCACACTGTTTTTCCAGCGTTGCGCCAATATGCAGCCCCCAGTTGCCACTCAAACCTTCCTGCGATAATGCACAGTTTAACTTCGCAGAATCGAGAATAAAGCGGATCGCCTCAAACGGGACTTCATTGACGAACTTCAGGATCTCGGCGAGCGTCGTTCTGGAGAGCACCGCCAGCGGCGACTCTTGCTCCCCCTCTGTCACACATGCCTGCTGGGCAAATACCACGCCATTGTGCGTCTCAATATGCACAATGTTGGTATGTCCACCGACGATGGTGACACACGCCCACTTCTCGCCGTTCCAGACTTTGGCGCGTGAGAAGAGGATCTCGTCGCAAGGTTCCTGGATCTTAACCGAGACTTTCCCCGCCGCCAGCAATGCTTTGGCATCGGCAATCGCCTGCGCAGTTGCGTCTTTCAGCACTTCCAGCCCGGCTTTGGCATTTCCACCTAACGCTCCCAGCGCCGCCGCAATCGGCAGTCCCACCATTCCCGTGCCGGGAACAGTAACGCCCAGACCGTTCTTCATCAGATTTGGCGAAACCCAGGCTTCTACACGTTCAACCGGACCTTCCAGTTCTGCCGCAGCAACCGCCGCTGCCAGCGCCAGTGAAATAGGTTCAGTACATCCCAGCGCCGGTTTTACTTCCTCCTGAACGGCGAGGATGTAACGCTGCCATAACGGATTTAAAGTCGAATCAAACATAATAAAAACCTTAAAATTTCAGGTAAATCAAGAAAATGCCAGGAACGGAGAAACGCAAAGCAACAAACCGGTGACGATAATCAGGTACAGAGACATCCCTTTGTATTTGTGCAATGCCGGTACTTTGTAAACCAGCCACGCCGGGATCAGGCACCCTACCATGCCGAATATCGGGCTACAGATAGAGGTGAAGCTCAACACCGGCGCGTTCAGTACGATGGCGCTCCAGGCCAGTAAAATGGCGAAAATCATGATGCCGCGCTGAACGAGAGTTTCGTTAATCTTCTCGGCCGGTATCTTGCGGCGCAGGATGTTCATTACGATCCCTTGCGTTGCTTCACGGAAGCCTAAATAGACGCCAAAAAACGCGGTCATTACGGCAAAGATATTGAGAATGACACTAACCACTTTTACCCACGCTGCACCGTCACCGCTAATAAACTGTGCGGCAATCGCCAGCGCGGAAATATTCTGCTCGTAGGCTTTTACCGCTTCGTCATGTCCCATCGCCAGCGTGAACGACACGGCGTAGAAAAAGACGGTAACAAACAGAATGCCGAACGCGATGTTCATTGCCCGCAACGCTTTATGCCGCGCTACTTCAATCGATTTTTCCCGCGAGCGATAGGAAATCACCATCGGGCTTAATGTCTGGATAAACAGAATCGACGTCAGGGTAAACGGCAGCGTAATAATGGCGTTTTTCACCAGTAGCCCCAGCGGCGGCAGCGAACCCACGTTATACAGATGCCACATTCCCACCATCGACACGCCCAGCGCCGCGACCACCAGTAGCTTGGTCAGAACCATGCCAGTCGAAATCTTGAATAACAGTTTCTCGCCGCGTGAGGAGATGGCTACCAGAATGCAAATCAGTACCAGTCCATAAAACGGATTGTCTGATAGCACGCTTTCCGTCACGCCAAAAGTATGTAAATAGGAGGCGCTATCGTTGGTGATGGCGGTGGAATAGACGAACATCCAGATCACCAACATCACGAAATAGAGTGCACCTAACAGGATGCCCCAGTTTTTACCTAAATAACCGCTGATGACGCTGGGGTAATCTTTACACTCCGGTGATTCTGCCAGCGTATTAATAAACAACCGCTGAAACAGATACATTGCCGGGTAACCAATCACTGATGAGAGCAAAAATACCCACAATCCCATCAAACCGACCTGTACCGGGAGAAAAACAATCCCCGCGCCAATCGCCATCCCGATACTCATAATCACCCAGCCGGTGTCGGTACTGTCGAATTTGATTGCTTCACGCCATTCACTTTCACTCATTCCAGCACGACCCGCCGGGGTCGAAGCGTCTGCAATAACGCCTTTATTCGTTGCAATTTCCATAATTTCTCGCTCAATATTTTGTAGGGCTTTTTATTTTTTTCGAGCCGCATCAAGGCGATACGCGGTCTACGTTTTTTTGCAGGCGAGTTATTAGAATGAAGAAATGATACGCGTGAGGTTAGAGAAAATCTTCACAATCAAGACTTTGAAATAGCAGTTATGGATAATAATTTTCTATCAAATAAATAGAAAAGAAACAATTATTCTCTATTTGCGGCAGATCACAATAAAAAAGGGTGCACATTTTGTGCACCCAAAGATAAATGCGGATGAAATATCAGCCGCAGACCACTTTTATCGCCAGTCCTCCGCGTGAAGTTTCGCGGTATTTATCGTTCATATCTTTGCCGGTTTCATACATCGTCTCGATCACTTTATCGAGCGAAACACGCGGTGCAGAGGTACGCCGCATTGCCATCCGCGCGGCGTTTACCGCTTTCACAGCGTTGATAGCGTTACGTTCAATACACGGAATTTGCACTTGTCCGGCAACCGGATCGCAGGTCAGCCCAAGGTTATGCTCCATAGCGATTTCCGCCGCATTGCATACCTGCGCCGGGCTGCCGCCCAGCAGTTCGGTTAACCCTGCCGCCGCCATAGAACAGGCCACGCCAATTTCGCCCTGACACCCCACTTCCGCACCAGAGATGGAGGCATTCATTTTATACAGCGCGCCAATAGCGCCAGCCGCCAGTAGAAAACGGGCGATGGATCGCTCATTGAGCGGACGGCGGAATTTATCGTAATAGGCCAGCACTGCCGGAATAATACCGCAAGCGCCGTTAGTTGGTGCTGTCACTACACGTCCGCCAGCGGCGTTTTCTTCGCTGACCGCCAGAGCAAACATATTGATCCAGTCGATGACGTTCATTGGATCGTTAGAGATATTGTCACTAGAGACCAGCAAACGGCGCAGCGCCACCGCCCGGCGTGGGACATTGAGCGGGCCAGGCAATACGCCTTCGGTATTCATGCCGCGTTCAATACCGTCGTGCATCACCTGCCAGATACGAGCAAACCCTGCATCAATTTCCGCTTTGCTGCGCAGCGCCAGCTCGTTATGCATCATCAGGCCAGAAATAGACAGGCCGTTGTAATCACACATTTTCAGCAGTTCGCCTGCCGAGTGGAAGTCATAAGGTACGGGTGTTTCGACATCGTGCGACAGGCCGAAGTGTTCTTCTTCAACGATAAACCCGCCGCCGACAGAGTAATAGGTTTTGCTTAATAGCTCTTCCTGCCCGTTCCAGGCAGTAATCCGCATCCCGTTCTCATGACGAGACAACATTTCGGGATGGAAGATAATGTTCTTTGCTACAGGAAAATCAACAATATGCGCACCAGAAGCCACCGGCAGTCGCCCACTGCGCGTCACAAGTTCAATAAATGCAGGGATCTCATCAATAACAACATCCTGCGGGCTGTTTCCTGCCAGTCCCATAATGATGGCGATATCCGTGGCATGGCCTTTGCCCGTCAGTGACAACGACCCGTAAAGATCGACCACAATATGACTTGTTGCAGTTAATAAGCCACTACTCACCAGTCGGTCGATAAAACTTTTTCCAGCATTCATTGGCCCCACGGTATGCGAACTGGAGGGGCCAATACCAATTTTGAAAATATCGAATGCACTAATCATAACCACACTCTCGGATTGCCATTCTGTGAAGAGGGCGGGACGACTCTGCAATCGCCCCGCTCCGGGCTTTACACGCTACGTACTGCGATAGCTTCAATTTCCAGCTTCACATCTTTCGGCAAACGCGCGACCTGCACGCAGCTACGGGTCGGGTAAGTCGCCTGATGCTCATCGAAGAACTGCTTATAGACTTCATTGATGGTGGCAAAGTCGTTCAGATCGGTGATGAATACCGTCATCTTGATGATATCGCCCACGGTGAGGCCAGCAGCAACCACGATCGCTTTGACGTTTTCAAGGCTTAAACGCGCCTGATCTTTCACATCAGCCGGGATCTCGCCAGTCTGCGGGCAAACCGGAATTTGTCCGGAGGTGAAGACCATGCTGCCTAAATCAACGCCCTGAACATAAGGGCCGATTGCGCCAGGGGCACGTTGCGTTTCGATAATCTTTTTCATACATCCTCCGGCGTCAGAGCGCCTGGGTAAAGGTACGTGAAATCACATCCTGTTGCTGTTCGCGAGTCAGCGCGTTAAAGCGCACAGCGTAGCCAGAGACACGGATTGTCAGGTTCGGGTATTTTTCCGGGTGCTCAATGGCATCCAACAACATTTCCCGATTCATAACGTTAACGTTGAGATGTTGACCGCCTTCGATGTCCGCTTCGTGATGGAAATATCCATCCAGCAGACCAACAAGGTTAGTTTTGCGTACCGGATCTTCTTTACCCAGCGCCGCCGGGACGATCGAGAAGGTGTACGAAATACCGTCTTTGGCGTAAGTGAACGGCAGTTTCGCCACGGAAGTCAGCGAGGCTACCGCGCCTTTGCGGTCACGACCGTGCATCGGGTTAGCGCCCGGCGCAAACGGCGTACCCGCGCGGCGACCGTCCGGTGTGTTACCGGTTTTCTGTCCGTACACCACGTTAGAAGTGATAGTCAGGATCGACTGGGTCGGCACGGCGTTGCGATAGGTTGGCAGTGCTTTAATTTTCTTCATAAAGCGTTCAACCAGGTCACAAGCAATACTGTCTACACGCTCGTCGTTGTTGCCGTACTGTGGATATTCGCCGTCGATTTCAAAGTCCACCGCCAGACCGTTTTCGTCACGGATGGGTTTCACACGGGCATATTTAATAGCGGAAAGTGAATCCGTCGCCACCGACAGACCCGCGATGCCGCAAGCCATGGTGCGATAGACATCACGATCGTGCAGCGCCATCAGCGAGGCTTCATAGCTGTACTTGTCGTGCATGTAGTGGATGATGTTCAGCGCGCTGATGTACTGCACCGCCAGCCAGTCCATGAAATGGTCGAGGCTGTCCATGACTTTGTTGTAATCCAGCACGTCGTCCATCAATGGTGCCGTTTTCGGGCCGACCTGAATCTTCAGCTTCTCGTCCACCCCGCCGTTGATTGCGTACAGCAGTGTTTTCGCCAGGTTAGCGCGTGCGCCGAAGAACTGCATCTGCTTACCAATCACCATTGGGCTGACACAGCAGGCAATCGCGTAATCGTCGCTGTTGAAGTCAGTACGCATCAGATCGTCGTTTTCATACTGCAAAGAAGAGGTGACGATAGATACTTGCGCCGCATATTTTTTGAAGGCAATCGGCAATGCTTCCGACCACAGAATAGTCAGGTTTGGTTCCGGCGCTGGTCCCATGGTGTGTAGGGTATGCAGATAGCGGAAGGAGTTTTTAGTCACCAGAGTGCGGCCATCCAGCCCCATCCCGCCGATCACTTCCGTCGCCCAGATGGGATCGCCGGAGAACAACGAATCAAATTCCGGTGTACGCAGGAAGCGCACCATGCGGATCTTCATGATGAAGTGGTCGATCAGTTCCTGCGCCTGCTGCTCATTAAGCACGCCGGCTTTAAAGTCGCGCTCAATGTAGATATCGAGGAACGATGCGGTACGACCCAGAGACATTGCGCCGCCGTTTTGCGATTTCACCGCCGCCAGGTAAGCGAAGTAGAGCCACTGCACCGCTTCCTGCGCATTCTGCGCCGGACGGGAGATGTCGAAGCCGTATTTCGCTGCCATTTCCTGAATCTGCAACAGCGCATGACGATGTTCTGCCAGCTCTTCACGCAGACGGATGGTGGCTTCAAGATCCTCACCTTTTTCCAGACGAGACTGGAGATCGGCAAATTGCAGTTCGCGTTCACGTACCAGATAACTGATGCCGTACAGCGCCACGCGGCGATAGTCACCAATAATGCGCCCACGACCATAACCGTCCGGCAAACCGGTCAGAACGCCAGATTTACGGCAGCGCAGCATATCCGGTGAGTAAACATCAAATACGCCCTGATTATGGGTTTTACGCAGATCGGTAAAGATGTACTCAAATTCGCTGTCCATTTCACGGCCATATGCGTGGAATGAACTTTTAATCATATTAATGCCGCCAAACGGATGCAGCGCGCGCTTTAACGGCGCATCGGTTTGCAGACCAACAATTTTTTCCAGCGGCTGATTAATATAACCAGCATCATGGGCGGTAATGGTAGTGGCAATATTAGTATCGAAATCAACCGGCGCGTGGGTCGCATTTTCGATACGAATGCCTTCCATTACTTTTTCCCACAATGCCGTGGTCGCTGGCGTTGCTTCAGCAAGGAAAGATTCATCACCTTCATAAGGCGTATAGTTGTGTTGAATAAAATCGCGGACATTAATTTCGTTTTTCCAGTCCGTACCTTTAAAGCCAAACCATGCGTCGGCGTACAGCTTATCGCTGGTATCAATATCTACCTTCATGAAAAATAATCTCTCTACAAGACTTCAACTAAATTATGCAAATTCTGCGGGAGCGTTAACTTTGCCTAAATGAATTGCATCTAAGGCAATCATTTTTTCTTCATTAGTCGGAATAACGGCGCAAATTACGCGCGCATTTTCACTGGAAATAATACGTTCACCGTAGGAATTAGATTGATTATTCATTTCCACATCAATCTCAACGCCTAATACGGCTAAATGTTCCATGACCAGACGACGAATTAAAATTGAGTTTTCGCCTATTCCGCCGGTAAATATAATGCCATCCAGACGATGTAATGAGGCAGCGTGTCCGGCAATATGACGGGCAATTCGATGAACAAAAGTTTTAATTGCCAGTTGTGCGCGCTCGTGTCCTTCATGCCAGGCTTTTTCCAGTACGCGCAGGTCGGAAGAAAGACCGGAAATACCTAATAATCCCGACTCTTTATTCACTATGCGTTCCAGATCGCCCAGGCTCTGATTGGTTTGACTGGCAACCCAGGACATCGCGCCGAAGTCGACATCACCACTGCGCGTCCCCATCATCAAGCCTTCCAGCGGCGTCATTCCCATTGAAGTATCTACGCTCTGACCGTTACGAACCGCGCAGATTGACGCGCCATTGCCAAGATGCGCCACAACCAGCCCGGAGTCATCTTCCACAAGGTCCAGCAGCGAATGGGCGCGCTGGGAAACATAGCGGTGCGAGGTTCCGTGGAAACCATAACGGCGCACACCTAACTCTTCATAATATTTCCACGGCAGGCCGTATAAATAAGCCTCTGGAGCCATCGTCTGGTGGAAACTGGTATCAAATACCGCCACCTGAGTTACGCCAGGAAATAATTGCTGCGCCGATTCAATGCCACTTAAATTGGCGTAATTATGCAGCGGCGCCAGTGGAGAAACGCGGCGGATATTATCAATGACCTCATCGGTAATAATAGCGGACTCGGTAAAAATACTGCCGCCGTGGGCGATGCGGTGGCCAATTAAGGCCACACTGTCATTTAAATTCCGTTTTTCCAGTTCAAATGCGATTGCCTTCAATGCACCTTCGTAGCTGTGGTGAGCCAGCGGTGCTGGCTCTCCCCCATTTACGGATAAGAATGCATTTTCCGAGTTAATACCATCGGCAATACCTGACATTAATACTTCACAGTCACAGGTATCGAGCACGGAAAACTTAATCGAAGACGAACCACAGTTAATAACCAAAACAACCGGAAATTCATTCATCTCTTTTCTCATCCTGAGTTATGGATTAAAACAGTTTGTATACGATGTTCAGGATGGTCAGCAGACCAATCACAGTAACAAACACGTTATCCAGACGACCACGGTATTTCGCCAGAGACGGCGCCTTACGGATGGCGTACATCGGCAACAGGCACAGCAGGGATGCGATAATCGGTGCGCCCATGGCTTCAATCAGATCCAGGATGTTCGGGTTGGCGTAGGCAACAACCCAGGTTGAACCCATAATGAAGATCATGCTGAGAGTATTCAGTTTACCCAGCGACACTTTGGTTTTGTCGCCTTTATAACCGAACTTCAGAATCAGACCGTTCAGACCTTCCAGCGTCCCCAGATAGTGACCGAAGAAAGATTTGAAGATAGCAACCAGCGCGATGATGGACGCCGCATATTCCAGAATAATAGCGAACGTCGTTTTGGTGCCGGTCATGGATGCAAAGTGGTTAGCCAGGTAAGAAAGCACCGGAATATTCTGCGCTTTTGCTTCCGCCATGTTCGCCGGAGACAGCGTAAACAGGCAGCTGAAGGCAAAGAACATGACCACTGCAACCATCAGCATACTGGCGCGAGAGATGATTTGTGAACATTTCTGCTCAGTGAAGTCGCGACCAAAGTCTTTCTCATACTCTTCACGCTTAGAAACGACGAAAGAAGAGACGATTGGTGAGAAGTTAAAGGAGAAAACCATGATGGAAATCCCCAGCCAGACGGTGATCAGGATACCGTCATGACCTGTTAACGACAGCGCACCAAGGTCAACTTGATCGATAACCGCAGAGTTCCAGTAAGGGATCAGCGACAGAGAAATCAGCACCAGGCTGGCGATAAAAGGCCATACCAGGTAGCTCATCACTTTAACCATCAGATCTTTACCAAACCAAATGACGAACGCCATCAGCAGCAGCAGGAACAGCGCCACGAAGCCACGGTTCAGCGGCGCAAAACCGAGCTGGTTTTCCCAGAAGGTCATAAAGGTGTTGGTGATGGTAACGCCATAAATCCACAACAGTGGGCAAATCGCGAAGAAATACAGGAACGTGATGACCACACCGCCGGTTTTACCAAAATGCTCTTCTACCGTTTCCGTAATGTTGCCGGAAGGGTTAGAGCCAGAGAGACACAGACGCGCCAGCGCCCGGTGGCAATAAAACGCAATCGGGTATGCCAATACCAACATCAGAAGAATCGGGATCAGTCCGCCAAAACCTGCGCGGATAGGGAAGAACAGCACCCCGGCGCCGATTGCCGTACCAAACAAGCCTAACGTCCATGTGGTATCTGATTTACGCCAGGACGATTGTTTTGTCTGGCTGGATACAATGCTATCTGAAGTACTCATATCCTATCCTCAACGAATTAATTAAGCGTCAACGAAACCGGTGATTTGAGAGACGCGAGAAAGATCGATATTACCGCCAGAAATAATACTGACGGTTTTTCTGTTTTGAATATATTGGTCTAATTTACCGCTTAATAATGCAGCACATGCCAAAGCGCCTGCACCTTCGGTAACGACTTTATTACGCTGAATTAAGGCAATCATACTGTTTCTGATTTCGTCTTCACTAACCAGCACGATGTCATCGACTAATTCACGAACGATTTCGTAAGTTAAATTACCCGGGCGGGCGACATCACAACCATCCGCCAGGGTGCCGGTAGTTCGGTGCGTGGTTATTTCTCCGGAGTGGAAAGAAGCCGCCATGCCGTGAACGTTTTCTGACTGCACACCAATAACACGAATAGTCGGGTTAATAGATTTAATTGCCACCGCAATACCGGCAATTAAACCGCCACCGCCAATTGGCACAATGACGTTATCAACATCATAAAGATCTTCCATAATTTCCAGCCCAATGGTTCCCTGACCGGCAATCACTTTCGGATCATCATAAGGTGGAATAAAGATGCGACCTTCCGTTTCGACAATTTCGCTCACTTTGGCGATGGTGTCGTTGAAGTTGTCGCCGTGCAGTACCACTTCAGCAGAGTAGTCACACGTTGCCGCAACTTTGGATTTTGGCGCGCCTTTCGGCATTACAACTTTACCATCAATCCCCAACATCGCACAGGAGAGCGAAACCCCTTGCGCGTGGTTCCCTGCTGAACAGGCCACTACACCTTTACGTTTCTCAGCATCAGTTAAGGAGCTTAATTTATTAAATGCGCCACGAATTTTAAATGACCCGGTACGCTGCATGTTTTCGAACTTAAGGAATATTTCACCTTTGCAACGTTCGCTAAAATAGTTAGATCGAGGCATGCCTGTTTTATAAATTCGCCCAGCCAGACGTTGTTTTGCTTCAATAATGTCATCAATAGCAACCGGCAGATCGTATGTAATATGCATTATAAAACCTCTTAGCCTGAATTAAATATGTAGGTAACCGTAACCAGCACCTGCAAAAAGGCAGGTGGATTATTTATGTTTAAATAAAAAAACAAATAACTAACAAGATTCTATTAATTGCTTTCGTCTACACCCATTATAAGATGAATATTCTTTGGCTAATTCCACCAAAACCGATGCTGCTTTTTTAATACGATAATTTTTCGACCATACTGCGGCATATTGCGCTACCGGTAATGTTTCCTCAACCGGAATGGTAATAAATTGATTAGAACCAAAAGGTGAAGTCATATCGCAGGGAATCACGGTTAAGAAATCAGCATTGAGAACAAGATTATAAATTGTCACGACTGAGTCGGTTTTAACAATGTTTTCAATACTGATGCCATTTCTTTGTAACGTGGTGAGTAGTTCGCTGTAGTATCCCATATTCGTTTGCGGCAACACCCACTGTTCGTTTTTCAAAGACTCCAGCGTGGTGGTGCCGGTGGATGTTCGGGACTTACTGGCAACCAGTACGAACTCTGACTCGAACAGCGGCTCGACATGCAAATCCTGAAGCTTCATTTCTGCACTTAACGTACCTATCGCAAAATCCAGACGCCCGTCGCGGATAGCCGGTAAGAACGAGGACAATTGCGCTTCATACATTGAGACCTGCGCTTTCGGGAACACCTCTTTGAATTTGTTGATCATCCCGGACATAAAGGTAAAGCCGATCAGCGATGGAAAACCAAATGAGACCTCCACGACTGCATCAGAGGACATACCGCTAATCTCATTAACCATATTTTTCATTTCGCGGGTAATGGATTCGGAGCGTGAGAGCAACAATTGACCAGCTGGCGTCAGCGTTACGCCGGTATTTTTCCGCACCACTAATTCCACGCCAAAATAATCTTCGATATCGTTAATGATTTTACTGACCGCTGGTTGAGTTAACCCTAATTCTTTTGCAGCCGAGCCAATAGAGCCACTTCTAATGACTTCCTGAAAGACTACCAGGTGTTGCGTTTTAGGAAGAAGAATAGTGCTCATAACAACCCGCGTTAATTACCTCATTGACGGTATGAAGTGTATCAAAATGCAATGAATAGGATATGTGCGACCACTCACAAATTAACTTTCATTAGTTTTCCAGGTATATCCTTAAAGGCATATAATCATTTAATATCAATGAGTTATATAAATAAAATCAACACAAAGGCTGACTTTTATCAAAAAAACAAGGGGGGATAACCATATTTTATGGCGATAACGACACACTTAATTTTTGTTATTAAAAAATGCTCTTAGACGATATTTCAAGCAATTATCGTGTATTTCGCAGACGACTTTTAAGTTAAATTTAATTAGCAAGTTATCAAATTTTATTATAAATAAATCATTTCCACAGATAAATAATGCGGTACATCACATTTTTTTGCGCTATTTGTTGGAGATAGAACATTTATTTTATCAATATTTTAAAATCTCGAATACAGATATTGATCATCTCGAACAATTGATTAACGTCATTCATTGTCTCTTTTGCAGAACGTCATTTTGTGAATGCAATCGTTTTCCATGATTTATTCTTGCATTCCAGTTGCGGAACAGCATTTTGTGTTGAGGATCACAAAACTAATAATTGCCATTCGAAGTAAGCTATCAGAAGAGAGCACGGGGTAACTAAAAAGAGTGTTTATATTGAACCAACAGGCCGCTTTCTTTTGGGTATAGCGTCGTGGACAGTCATTCATCTTACCGCTCGCTCCAAAAGCAAAAACCCGCCGGTTTGCACTGGCGGGTTTTCGTTAAAACAGGTGAAACTGACCGATAAGCCGCTTTCTTTTGGGTATAGCGTCGTGGGCAGTCATTCATCTTACTGCCTGCTTCAAAAGCAGAAACCCGCCAGTTTTGCACTGGCGGGTTTCTGTTGAAGAGGTGAAACTGACCGATAAGGCGGCTTCGTTCAACAATACGTTAGGCATCAGCGGCGCTGAGGTTATCGTGTGCCACAGACTGTATCTCATTTTGTAACCCAATAAAAGCCCCAAAACTTCATTCATTTACCAACAGGATAGAGCTTAGATTTGATTGCTTAGGCAAAGGTGTAGATGCTGTTGGGGTAGACATACAAGGTTTACCCGTTAGCCATGGTTGCCTACTCCAAATTGCTCATAGTTATACATCCTGCATCGTCGTTGAACGGCAACAGTAAACCACTAACTTCCTCCCTCCCTGATTGTTCGTTATCCCCTAATGATTGGCTACTTCTCTCCGTTCTCTCTTAGTGAATTTTCAGCGACTTAATTGATCAGTTTTACCGATCGATTTTATAATATTGATCGATCAAAATGATCGATAGTATTGTTTTGTATTAATATCAATGTGTTACACATATTCATGGAGGCTAAGTTTGAGAAAGTTCTTGGTGTTATCTTTCATGCTCTTTCCGTTCATGTCTTTCGCTGATGGGGGAGCTACTTCAGGCATACAGCCATATCCTGAGTACGTGGCGAATTATCTCAAAACGCTGTTTACTGTAAGTTGTGAACGGGCACTGAAAGGTGATTCGAAATCTGAAGATGTAGTTGTAAAGCAGGCAACACAGAGGATGAAGAAAGATACAGAGAGTTACGCTACGATACATAAAGCCGTTGTTTTCGGCTCAGCAATAGGTAAATACCTCAAAGAGGGTAGTGTAATCTTCGAAGATCAAAAAGATAGGATTGAGGTTAATAATTGTGATGAAGGAGCAAATTACTTCACGACGCAAAAATTTTTTATGAAAAAGATTGTTGCTACAATGGTGAGTTTGGAACAACAGCAAACTGCTGATGATGAATCAAAGGAAGCAGCTTCTGATATTAATATTTATCAAAGAACGGCAAAAGTTTATCGAACAACGGCAAAAGCCCTAGCTGAGCTGTATGACGCCAATGAAGTTGCCGCCGATGATAAAATTGGTGGGCGTAAAGTAGAAATCACAGGTACAGTCCAGGAAGTAACTAAGAATTTTACAAATAATGTAATCGTTCGGCTAGAAAGTGGCAACCGTTTTTTACCTGTAATGTTAAGCATGGAAGATTCAGAGAAGTCAAAAGCCTCAAAACTGAAGAAAGGGCAGAAGATAGTCGTTACTTGCGAAAAGATGCAGTTATTTGTTCGTGCCCCATCAGGTAGTAACTGTACATTTAATTAATTGTTCAGAGATTCAGTGATGATGTTTATTTGTACACAATCAAAGACAAAGAAAAACAGAAAATTGTCGAAATTGATGACTAAGGATGAGCAATTATGGCGCTGAAGACTTGTAGGGAGTGCGGTAATAAGGTTTCCTCTGAAGCCAAAGTATGTCCTAATTGTGGCGTAAAAGAGCCGTATCAATCCCCAGTTAGAGGGTTAATTTTCATTGCTATCGTTATTATCGCCATCTATAAAGGATGCAGCGATGACGGAAGTAGCGCAAGTAATTCCTATCACTCAAACGATGTTGCCAGCAGTAATGCACCAACAAGCCAGCCTTTCATTTCACCGGACGTTGCTAAATTAAAAAGGGCATCTCCTGTCAATTTGCCACCAGCCAGTACCACGCCATTCACAGCAATCCAGGTGTGTAAAGCCGCGATTGCAGGAATGTTTGGGCGAGATATTAGCAGTATGAAAGCAGCTAAGACTGGGACAAAAGGGGTTTACACTATTTCGTATCGTCGCCCATCGGATAATCAGAAATTTTCATTCGACTGTAAACTCTCTGATGATAATGTCATCTGGCGAGAATCTGGGCAAAGTACTGATCGGTGGAATGGAGTCGGTAATGTTGAATACAATGTGGTATATGCAGTAAAGAATTCAACGCTGACTATTACAGAATTACATGCTGGTCTTGATGATGTAACTTACAAATTTTCAATGAAAGATTTTCAATAGAGTGTTTTATGGGGTAGCTTTCGGGCTTCCCCAACACCTTCCTCCCGGTGCGAAGACTTCGGAATCCCCCTTATCAAAATTGTACACAGGCGAAAAATATCAATAGCGCATGAGCAGCACGGACTAGCGTCGGTCATCTGCTCGCAAGCATCACGCTAACTAATTATCAAATATCAGTTATAACTCTCAGCAACTATTAGCTACAGACTCATGTTGCTGGTGGATTGATGTGTATTAGCTCAAACTTGATATTACACTTTTACTGCATAGGGCTTAACCTAAGCTGACAGTCCGCTCTGTGCCAGTAGCGGACATTTTCAAAATTATACTAACGTATTGTAACTAGGCATTCGTTTCTAAAATGCCCCTTACTTTTTAAGTGCTGAAATTGTACGGTTAAGCCGTCTCAATAGGTCATCGTAGGTAATGATGTCCATCATATTGGTATACTTCCGCTTGATAATTTCGAAATCAAGTTTTTGATTTTCTGTCATATTTCCATTATCAATTTGGTCACGTCCAACTATGATGATAGCCTTGGGGTTAGAAATATGAATGCTCATCCCAGATGGTAGTTCACTTGCATATTTTCTTGTAAGGTTGTCTTCACCTTTTGTTCCCCATTTTGATAAATGGAAGAGATATTTTTCAGCTTGCATGATACCGCCGCTTAGCTCAGACGTTGGTATGCTATTTCCTCTATACTTTGTCCTGCGCAAGATTTTGTCGTCAAATGGCTTTTTAACTTCGATAATATCTAAATTACCATTAGAATCAACCAAGCCTATATCTATGTATCGATCTTTTTTCTTGCCTGGGATGCTGTAGTAATCATGGATGGTAATATTTTCAATAACATGAATATACTTTGGAAATAAAAGAAGAAGGAATTGCACCATCAATTTTTGCCAATCTTTTTCGGACCAGTGCTGTTTCGTATTTAAAGCATTCTCAATGGTATCTCTAATTAAAGTGTATTTTTCTATTTCTAATTTATTGATAGTTGTTAAGTCGAGATTACTTTTTCTACTTTTTCTAATTGGTTCTATTTTATTGAGATATGTTTCGTAGAGGCCTCTGGCATCTTTCATGCCTTCCAAATATTGCTCAAGAATCGTATGTACTCTAGCATCGGCATATTTATTTACTTCGTGCGTGTTAGGAAATTTTCTTAATAACTCTTTAAAAATTTTAAAAGGTATTGCCTCCGCAGAATCCCCGCCAATATAAATTGGATTGCTGTGATTCAATATTCGCGAGAGTCGACCAAAAATAGAAATATTACGCTCTGCAGCAAAGAATCTCCTACTAAGATGGATTTTTTTACTTATATATATATCATTTTGAATATTTAAAATATAACTTGGTATAACAGTATAATCACCCCTAAAAGTTCCAAACTGAAACTCATAAAAATAACTATCAAAATCTTGATTTGGTGACGGAGGGTTGAGCAGACTGCTAATATTAAAATAAAAAACTTTAGAAATTTTTACAGTTGAATGAGTTTTTAATTCATTCCAAACCCAAGATGTATCTGCTGTTTCTGGCTCATATTTCAATACAATCCCTGTATTAGTAGTAATGAAATCAATCATTTCTCTCTCCAGAACTAAAACAAACCATAAACCAAATTTATGATAAGCATCCCGCTCAGCCGCGTAGAGTTATTTTCGATAATTTTCATCTCTGTGTAAAGATTTCTTCCGCTGCTCGCTCAAAGCAGACTGTCAGATTTGGTTGCATTTTGCCTACGCAAACTGTCAGTTCGAGCCTGAGCTAATACAATTGATTTCCTTCTACAAACCAACATCACAGATACTCCCTCTGACGTTCCTATGCAAAATCTGTTGCCAGATGTGGGAATCACCACACCAGATTTTAAACAACTGCGCCAATCAGCTCTTTTTTGAGATTCATGACAGTACGAGTGCTCAAGTCAAACTGTGCAGCAATGGCTCTAATGCTTTTACCTTCCAGTAAGGCTTTTCTCACACTATCTTTTACTTCCAACACATGGCGGCCTTTGCCACGAGTAACAATCCGACCTTCTTCCTTAGCTGCAGCGTATCCCTCAAGCTGACGCTGTTTAATCAGATTAACCTCCAGTTCTGCAACCACAGCAAAGATTTGCAGCATCGCCTGACTCATTGGATTGTCATTTTCTCCAACAGTCAGTCCTTCTTTAACAAAGTGAATGACCACGCCTCTGGCAGTCAACTCCTCAATGCTGGTAAGGATGCCTTTTAAGCTGCGTCCCAATCTGTCCAGACTATGCACGTACAAATCATCCCCGGCACGGGCACACTGCAACATCTGTTTGTATGCTGGTCGGTCAAAATTGCGACCAGTGGTCTTATCCTCAAACACCAAATGATTGGCATCGCTCTCGTAGGGCATGTCTGGCAACTGGCGAGCAGTAACCTGTTGTGCAGAACTTACACGACGGTAAACAAGTTGCATGGTGGACCTCCTTATGTGCTCTGGTTGTTGTAATTTGTCTTCTATAACCAATGTACCACACAGTGTTGTATTTTGAATATCAAATTAACACGGTTTTAGCCTGTTTTAGTTGTTGTAATTAAGGATACTTTTTTACAACATACAGGTAATACTCGCTTGTGAGATTAGTTAATCTCAAATCATACAAGTTTGATTAACAACTGGTTAAATCAGTTTTTTCCTGTAATACATTGCAGAGGGGAGAAAAACATGTTAAACACATAAACCTGTTGTGTTTTGTAACCTCCTCAGTCGCTCTCTGGCGAGCTAATCAGTCGTTAGTAGCGAAATTCATTACCTCAAGCAATTGAGCTCGCCGTAAGGCTTCCTGTTGTAAGCTCATGCCTTGTTAAACTCCACTTAAACCAAAGGCATGTAATTTCATGGCTGGCAGGATAACCTGCGCCATAAGAACGAGAGAGGGGGTGGGTGTTTACTGTGACAAAAACCTCAACACCCCCCATATCACAAGGCCCAGAGCCTGTACACAGCTACTGAAACAAAAGTATGTCAAAAAATAAAACTTTGTGTGTCATCATCTGGAGGGTCATTAGCCGCATCAGCTTTGTTACAGGTCCCGTAAATTAAATTATCCATCCTTGTAAGTTCGTTACGCACCTGTTTTGTCACTAACACACCATCCAGAGATAGTCGTTTCTTGTTAATCCAACAACGACAACGCCTGGTAACTCCTTCATGGTCAACGTACCGGACAGCCTCTTTTGCGGCAACATAGCCACGCTCACGCAAAACACCTCTGATCTGTTCCTCTGTAAATCTGTCACCATCCCGCATGTGCTCTTTAATCCAGCCTGGCAGCACAACAGCAGGATTGCCGAACTCTTCTAACTGGTCATCAACAAAAAGTTGTAAATCTGTCTTACCGCCCTCAATCCATGACCGTTTGTAATCCGTCAATGGTGCACCTCTAAACAAGGCTTGCTTGTTGTAAGCCATATGTAAGTACCTGTACAAAATTGCCTCATCCCACAACTCAGGCCCTACCAACTCACGCTGGTTGAGATAACCCTGGATAAAATCGGACACCTCACGTTGACACTCCTGCACCGTCAAGCGATGCCCATCATCTGGGTCAAATCTGATGGGGTAGCTAACCTCCTCAGGTATAAACCAACGGCGGTCATCTTTAGGCAACTGCATATCTGCGTGGTTTTCAGGATTAATTAATAACACTGTGTGACAAAACAGCGAATACATTACGGAGGGGAGGTACTTGGCCTCCCCCTTAACCTCCGGCTGGCTCACCAGTGAGGTTAATCTCATTAACGTGTCTTTGGTTAAATTGCATGGGTCATCAAAGACCATCAGCAGACAATCAGCCCACGAGTAGGCAATTGACCGCTCTCCCCAGCGAACGGACGTAGAGACCTGTGTTTTGAGAATCTTAGACAGCACATTAGTAAGGTAAAAACTCTTACCTGTTCCACCAGCGCCGCACAAAATTGTGCCTACGGGGACACGCTCCTCTGGGCACTGAACAAGGTGAGCTATGATTGACTGCCAGTACATACGCTCCTCAGGCACCGGAAAGATCATCTCTTCCAATTGGTCAAATAAACTCAGGTCCACAGCCTGCAATTTTGCATCAGAGTGATGCAACACAGGTGAACGCCAACTGTTTAACCAGAGCATCCCTTGTTGGTTAATTAACTCCCTGTAGCCTGCGGCAAACATCAGGCCCTTAACAACAGGCAAATGGTCGCTAAGCAAGTGTAAAGCCGTTGACCTTACTTTGTTGAAAATCGAGTAGTCGAGGCCTGACTCGCCGTTAAACCAGTCACTAAAAACCTGACTAGCGAGTAACTCCTGACCATCAACAAACAACACCTGACTGTCACGTGAAAACATCTGTGCATCCTTTAAACAAGCGTGACGATTACGTAAGTACGTCACAAAAGCAAAAGCAGCTTGAATTTCTGCCTTGGCATTGGCAGG
>NZ_AEJZ01000066.1:0-24389 GCF_000208525.1 Escherichia sp. TW14182 | reverse complement strand
CCCACGGCTATCAACTGACCGACGTGGCGGAAGAAGCGGATGTGCTGCTGCTGAACACCTGCTCAATCCGCGAGAAGGCTCAGGAAAAAGTCTTCCATCAGTTGGGTCGCTGGAAACTGTTAAAAGAGAAGAATCCAGACCTGATTATCGGCGTCGGTGGCTGCGTGGCATCGCAAGAAGGCGAGCACATTCGCCAGCGCGCCCACTATGTCGATATAATTTTTGGGCCGCAAACGCTGCACCGTCTGCCGGAGATGATCAACTCTGTGCGCGGCGACCGCAGCCCGGTTGTAGATATCAGCTTCCCGGAAATTGAGAAGTTTGACCGTCTGCCGGAACCGCGCGCCGAAGGGCCGACCGCATTTGTCTCCATCATGGAAGGCTGCAATAAATATTGCACCTACTGCGTGGTGCCTTACACCCGTGGTGAAGAGGTAAGCCGTCCATCCGACGATATTCTGTTTGAGATTGCCCAGCTTGCGGCTCAGGGCGTGCGTGAAGTCAACCTGCTCGGTCAGAACGTGAACGCCTGGCGTGGTGAAAACTACGACGGCACCACTGGATCGTTTGCCGATCTGCTGCGTCTGGTTGCAGCGATCGACGGGATCGATCGTATTCGCTTTACCACCAGCCATCCGATCGAATTTACCGACGATATTATCGAAGTGTATCGCGATACACCGGAGCTAGTGAGTTTCCTGCACCTGCCGGTACAGAGCGGTTCCGATCGCATTCTGAACCTGATGGGTCGTACCCATACGGCGCTGGAGTACAAAGCGATCATCCGTAAACTGCGTGCGGCGCGTCCCGATATTCAGATCAGTTCTGACTTCATCGTTGGCTTCCCTGGCGAAACCACCGAAGACTTCGAGAAAACAATGAAGCTGATTGCCGACGTCAATTTCGACATGAGCTACAGTTTTATCTTCTCTGCACGTCCGGGTACACCAGCCGCCGATATGGTTGATGATGTTCCGGAAGAAGAGAAGAAGCAGCGTCTGTATATTCTGCAAGAACGTATCAATCAGCAAGCGATGGCATGGAGCCGCCGGATGCTCGGCACCACCCAGCGTATTTTGGTAGAAGGGACTTCACGTAAGAGCATCATGGAGCTTTCTGGACGTACAGAAAATAACCGCGTGGTTAACTTCGAAGGCACGCCGGATATGATCGGTAAATTCGTCGATGTAGAAATTACCGACGTCTACCCGAACTCCCTGCGCGGTAAAGTGGTACGTACCGAAGAGGAAATGGGTCTGCGTGTGGCAGAAACCCCGGAATCGGTGATTGCCCGTACTCGCAAAGAAAACGACCTTGGCGTGGGTTATTATCAGCCGTAATTCTCAGGCTCGCTGTTCCGGCAAGTTATGAGATTGACGACAAACGCAAATTGCCTGATGCGCTACGCTTATCAGGCCTACATGATTCCTGCAATATATTGAATTCGCATGAATTTGTAGGTCGAATAAGGCGTTTACGCCGCATCTGGCATGAACAATACGCACTCCGTCAATTATCACTGACCCGCCGTTCCGGTGGGTCTTGTTTTTTCTCTCTTTATCCCCATCTTTATCGCAATGCTTGCGCCTTTTTCCTGTGGCGTGAATAATTTCCTTATAGGCCGGTGAATGTTCAGCTTCCGGCGGCATACAGATAAGAGGAACGGTTTGAACATAGACACTCGCGAAATCACCCTGGAGCCAGCAGACAACGCGCGTCTGTTGAGCCTGTGCGGCCCGTTTGATGACAACATCAAGCAGCTCGAACGCCGTCTCGGCATCGAGATCAATCGCCGCGATAACCACTTTAAACTGACCGGCCGTCCGATTTGCGTCACCGCTGCGGCAGACATTCTGCGTAGCCTGTATGTCGATACTGCCCCGATGCGCGGTCAGATTCAGGATATCGAACCGGAACAGATCCACCTTGCGATTAAAGAAGCGCGGGTACTGGAGCAAAGCGCGGAGAGCGTGCCGGAGTACGGCAAAGCGGTCAATATCAAAACCAAACGCGGCGTAATTAAGCCGCGCACGCCAAACCAGGCGCAGTACATCGCCAATATTCTCGACCATGACATTACCTTCGGCGTTGGCCCGGCGGGTACGGGTAAAACCTACCTGGCAGTGGCTGCGGCAGTTGATGCCCTGGAGCGTCAGGAAATTCGCCGTATTCTGCTGACTCGTCCGGCGGTAGAAGCCGGTGAGAAACTGGGCTTCCTGCCTGGCGATTTAAGCCAGAAAGTAGATCCGTATCTGCGCCCGCTGTACGACGCGCTGTTTGAAATGCTGGGCTTTGAGAAAGTCGAGAAACTGATTGAGCGCAACGTTATTGAAGTCGCGCCGCTGGCCTATATGCGTGGCCGTACGCTGAACGACGCGTTTATCATTCTTGATGAAAGCCAGAACACCACCATCGAACAGATGAAGATGTTCCTGACCCGTATCGGTTTTAACTCAAAAGCGGTTATCACCGGCGACGTCACACAGATCGACCTGCCGCGTAATACTAAATCAGGTTTGCGTCATGCCATCGAAGTGCTGGCCGATGTCGAAGAGATCAGCTTTAACTTCTTCCACAGCGAAGACGTGGTTCGTCACCCGGTGGTGGCGCGTATCGTTAACGCTTATGAAGCCTGGGAAGAAGCCGAACAAAAACGTAAAGCGGCGCTGGCAGCAGAACGCAAGCGCGAAGAACAGGAACAAAAATGAGTCAGGTAATCCTCGATTTACAACTGGCATGTGAAGATAATTCCGGGCTACCGGAAGAGAGCCAGTTTCAAACATGGCTGAATGCGGTGATCCCGCAGTTTCAGGAAGAATCGGAAGTGACTATTCGCCTGGTCGATACCGCCGAAAGCCACAGTCTGAATCTGACCTATCGCGGTAAGGATAAGCCGACCAACGTGCTCTCCTTCCCGTTTGAAGTGCCGCCTGGCATGGAGATGTCGCTGCTGGGCGATCTGGTTATCTGCCGTCAGGTGGTTGAGAAGGAAGCACAGGAGCAAGGCAAACCACTGGAGGCGCACTGGGCGCATATGGTGGTGCACGGCAGTCTGCATTTGTTAGGTTACGATCATATCGAAGATGACGAAGCAGAAGAGATGGAAGCCCTCGAAACAGAGATTATGCTTGCTCTGGGCTATGAGGATCCGTACATTGCCGAGAAAGAGTAATTTGCCAGGCATTTGACTGGCAGACGTCCCCGCCGTTGGTGATTAACGACGGCGTTTTGATTAACTAACATGAGAACCCATACGACGCCATGAGCGACGACAATTCACACAGTAGTGACACGATAAGCAACAAGAAGGGATTTTTCTCCCTGTTACTCAGCCAACTTTTCCACGGTGAACCGAAAAACCGTGACGAACTGCTGGCGCTGATCCGTGATTCCGGGCAGAACGACCTTATCGATGAAGATACGCGCGATATGCTCGAAGGAGTGATGGACATCGCAGACCAACGCGTCCGCGACATCATGATCCCCCGCTCCCAGATGATTACCCTGAAACGCAACCAGACGCTGGACGAATGCCTTGATGTCATCATCGAGTCTGCCCACTCACGTTTCCCGGTGATTAGCGAAGACAAAGATCACATTGAAGGGATTCTGATGGCGAAAGACTTGCTGCCGTTTATGCGCAGCGATGCCGAAGCCTTCAGCATGGACAAAGTGTTACGTCAGGCGGTTGTCGTTCCTGAAAGTAAGCGCGTAGACCGGATGCTGAAAGAGTTTCGCTCTCAGCGTTACCACATGGCGATCGTCATTGACGAATTCGGTGGTGTTTCCGGTCTGGTGACCATTGAAGACATCCTGGAACTGATTGTTGGTGAGATTGAAGACGAGTATGACGAAGAAGATGATATCGACTTCCGTCAGCTGAGTCGTCATACCTGGACCGTGCGCGCACTGGCTTCCATTGAAGACTTCAACGAAGCGTTCGGCACTCACTTTAGCGATGAAGAGGTCGACACTATCGGTGGTCTGGTGATGCAGGCGTTTGGGCATCTTCCGGCACGTGGTGAAACCATCGACATCGACGGTTACCAGTTCAAAGTGGCGATGGCTGACAGTCGGCGTATTATTCAGGTTCATGTCAAAATCCCGGATGACTCACCCCAGCCGAAGCTGGATGAATAAAACCGAAACTGGATAGATAACTACATGGCTTTTGCCTCATTAATTGAACGCCAGCGCATTCGCCTGCTGCTGGCGTTATTATTCGGTGCCTGCGGAACGCTGGCCTTCTCTCCTTACGACGTCTGGCCTACGGCGATTATTTCGCTGATGGGGCTTCAGGCGCTGACCTTTAACCGCCGTCCACTCCAGTCTGCCGCTATTGGCTTTTGCTGGGGATTTGGTCTCTTTGGCAGCGGTATTAACTGGGTCTATGTCAGCATCGCGACCTTTGGCGGGATGCCTGGCCCGGTTAACATCTTCCTGGTGGTGCTGCTGGCGGCGTATTTGTCGCTGTATACCGGACTGTTTGCTGGCGTGCTGTCGCGTCTGTGGCCAAAAACCACCTGGTTGCGCGTGGCGATTGCCGCCCCTGCTCTCTGGCAAGTGACCGAGTTTCTGCGCGGTTGGGTGCTGACTGGTTTCCCGTGGTTACAGTTCGGCTATAGCCAGATTGATGGCCCGTTAAAAGGGCTGGCACCGATAATGGGCGTGGAAGCCATTAACTTCCTGCTAATGATGGTTAGCGGCCTGCTGGCACTGGCGTTGGTCAAACGCAACTGGCGTCCGATGGTGGTGGCCGTCGTGCTGTTCGCCCTTCCCTTCCCGCTGCGTTACATCCAGTGGTTTACCCCGCAACCGGAGAAAACCATTCAGGTTTCGATGGTTCAGGGCGATATTCCGCAATCGCTGAAGTGGGATGAAAGCCAGCTTCTTAATACGCTGAAGATTTACTACAACGCAACGGCACCGCTGATGGGCAAATCATCGTTGATTATCTGGCCGGAGTCGGCGATAACCGATCTGGAAATTAATCAGCAACCGTTCCTCAAAGCACTGGACGGTGAGTTGCGCGATAAAGGTAGCTCGCTGGTAACCGGGATTGTTGACGCGCGTCTCAATAAACAGAACCGCTACGATACCTACAACACCATCATCACGCTGGGTAAAGGTGCACCGTACAGCTACGAATCAGCCGATCGCTATAACAAAAACCATCTGGTGCCATTTGGCGAGTTTGTCCCGCTGGAGTCGATTCTGCGTCCGTTAGCGCCGTTCTTTGATCTGCCGATGTCCTCATTCAGCCGTGGACCATATATCCAGCCGCCGCTGTCGGTGAATGGTATTGAGCTTACTGCGGCTATTTGCTACGAGATCATTCTCGGCGAGCAAGTGCGTGATAACTTCCGCCCGGATACCGACTATCTGCTGACTATCTCCAACGATGCGTGGTTCGGCAAGTCTATTGGCCCGTGGCAGCACTTCCAGATGGCGCGAATGCGTGCGCTGGAGCTGGCGCGCCCGCTGCTGCGCAGCACCAACAACGGCATTACAGCGGTGATTGGCCCGCAGGGTGAGATTCAGGCGATGATCCCGCAGTTCACCCGCGAGGTGTTAACCACTCACGTGACGCCGACCACCGGACTCACACCTTACGCACGTACCGGCAACTGGCCGCTGTGGGTGCTGACGGCACTGTTTGGTTTTGCCGCTGTGTTGATGAGCCTGCGTCAGCGACGTAAATAACCCCTTCTTATCGTGCCGGAATACATCCCGTATTTCGGCACGCTCGCCGGATGCGGCATCAGTGCGTTATCCGGATAACAAAATTCCCCTATCCAACTTTGGCACATCTATTGCTTTGTTATACAAGGCAAACCCTGAACCGGCATTAGCGCAACCCGGTTGCACCACAGCAATACAGCAATAGCACCAAAAAGGTGCATTTTAAGAATTTTGCTTCGGAATGGTGCGGTACATCTCGCAAAAACAAACAATAAAACAGCAATATCTTTACATTTAGCCAAACTAAATGTTACCTAACAAGCACAACACTGCACAATAAAGTTGCAGATGATAACAACACAAACACTCACAACGGGTATCCATGCGTTCTTAACGCAGGAGATAAAGGAGTTGGATATGCAATTACGTAAACCTGCCACAGCAATCCTGGCCCTGGCGCTTTCTGCTGGACTGGCACAGGCAGAAGACGCTGCCCCGGCAGCGGGCAGTACGCTGGACAAAATCGCCAAAAACGGCGTGATTGTCGTCGGTCACCGTGAATCTTCAGTACCTTTCTCTTATTACGACAATCAGCAAAAAGTGGTGGGTTACTCGCAGGATTACTCCAACGCCATTGTTGAAGCAGTGAAAAAGAAACTCAACAAACCGGACTTGCAGGTGAAACTGATTCCGATCACCTCACAAAACCGTATTCCGCTGCTGCAAAACGGCACTTTCGATTTTGAATGTGGTTCTACCACCAACAACCTCGAACGCCAGAAACAGGCGGCTTTCTCTGACACCATTTTCGTGGTCGGTACGCGCCTGCTGACCAAAAAAGGTGGCGATGTTAAAGATTTTGCCGATCTGAAAGATAAAGCCGTAGTCGTCACTTCCGGCACCACCTCTGAAGTTTTGCTCAACAAACTGAATGAAGAGCAAAAAATGAATATGCGCATTATCAGCGCCAAAGATCACGGTGACTCTTTCCGCACCCTGGAAAGCGGTCGTGCCGTTGCCTTTATGATGGATGACGCCTTGCTGGCCGGTGAACGTGCGAAAGCGAAGAAACCAGACAACTGGGATATCGTCGGCAAACCGCAGTCTCAGGAAGCTTACGGTTGCATGTTGCGTAAAGATGATCCGCAGTTCAAAAAGCTGATGGATGACACCATCGCTCAGGTGCAGACCTCCGGTGAAGCGGAAAAATGGTTTGATAAGTGGTTCAAAAATCCAATTCCGCCAAAAAACCTGAACATGAATTTCGAACTGTCAGACGAAATGAAAGCACTGTTCAAAGAACCGAATGACAAGGCACTGAACTAATTACAAGAACCAGGGGCGGAAATTCCAGCCCTCTCGATTGTTACGTAGCACGGACAGACTATACGCCTGATGGTCGTTCCCCATCGGGCCTGAAAACCGCAATACGCTGGGTAACAATCTTCGAGGGTAGCAGTTAACGCTGCTACCCTCTTTTTTCTGGAGTAGATTTATGTCTATAGACTGGAACTGGGGTATTTTTTTACAACAAGCCCCGTTCGGCAACACCACCTATCTCGGCTGGATCTGGAGCGGCTTTCAGGTGACGATCGCTCTGTCGATCTGCGCCTGGATTATCGCTTTCCTCGTCGGCTCGTTATTCGGCATTTTGCGTACCGTTCCTAACCGTTTTCTCTCCGGTCTGGGTACGTTGTATGTCGAACTGTTCCGCAACGTGCCACTAATTGTGCAGTTCTTTACCTGGTATCTGGTGATCCCGGAGCTACTGCCGGAGAAGATCGGCATGTGGTTTAAGGCCGAGCTGGATCCCAATATTCAGTTTTTCCTTTCATCCATGCTCTGTCTGGGGCTGTTTACCGCCGCTCGTGTTTGCGAACAGGTGCGCGCCGCGATCCAGTCGCTGCCACGTGGGCAAAAAAATGCCGCGCTGGCGATGGGGTTGACGCTACCACAGGCTTATCGCTACGTGCTGTTGCCTAACGCTTATCGCGTTATCGTCCCGCCGATGACGTCCGAGATGATGAACCTGGTGAAAAACTCCGCCATCGCCTCGACCATCGGGCTGGTGGATATGGCGGCGCAGGCCGGTAAATTGCTCGATTACTCCGCCCACGCCTGGGAATCGTTTACCGCCATTACGCTGGCGTATGTATTGATTAACGCGGTTATCATGCTGGTGATGACGCTGGTTGAACGTAAAGTTCGCCTGCCCGGCAACATGGGAGGCAAGTAATGTACGAGTTTGACTGGAGTTCCATAGTTCCTTCCCTGCCGTATCTGCTGGACGGGCTGGTGATCACCCTGAAAATTACCATCACGGCAGTCGTGATTGGTATTTTATGGGGCACCATGCTGGCGGTGATGCGCCTGTCCAGCTTTGCGCCCGTGGCGTGGTTTGCCAAAGCCTACGTTAACGTGTTCCGTTCAATCCCATTAGTAATGGTTCTGCTATGGTTTTACCTGATCGTGCCGGGTTTTCTGCAAAACGTGCTGGGATTATCACCAAAAACAGATATCCGCTTAATTTCTGCCATGGTGGCGTTTTCGATGTTTGAAGCGGCCTACTATTCCGAGATTATCCGCGCCGGTATTCAAAGTATCTCCCGTGGGCAGTCGAGCGCCGCGCTGGCACTCGGCATGACCCACTGGCAGTCGATGAAACTGATTATTCTGCCGCAGGCATTCCGTGCAATGGTGCCGCTACTGCTCACTCAGGGCATCGTACTGTTTCAGGATACCTCGCTGGTGTATGTGTTATCTCTGGCCGATTTCTTCCGTACCGCCTCAACCATTGGTGAACGTGATGGTACGCAGGTTGAGATGATCCTGTTTGCCGGATTTGTTTATTTCGTTATTAGCCTTAGCGCATCGTTGTTGGTCAGCTACTTGAAAAGAAGGACAGCATAATGATTTCCCTGAAAAATGTTTCAAAATGGTATGGTCACTTTCAGGTGCTGACCGACTGCTCAACCGAAGTGAAAAAAGGCGAAGTGGTGGTGGTTTGTGGCCCGTCCGGCTCCGGTAAATCAACGCTGATAAAAACCGTCAACGGCCTCGAACCGGTGCAGCAAGGCGAAATCACCGTGGATGGCATCGTGGTTAATGACAAGAAAACCGATCTGGCAAAGCTGCGATCCCGCGTCGGCATGGTGTTCCAGCATTTTGAACTGTTCCCCCATCTGTCGATTATCGAAAACCTGACGCTGGCTCAGGTGAAAGTGCTTAAACGCGATAAAGCACCAGCTCGTGAAAAAGCACTCAAGCTGCTGGAGCGCGTGGGACTTTCCGCACATGCCAATAAATTTCCGGCACAGCTTTCCGGTGGTCAGCAGCAGCGTGTGGCGATCGCTCGCGCGCTGTGTATGGATCCTATTGCGATGCTGTTCGACGAACCGACATCGGCGCTGGATCCGGAGATGATCAACGAAGTGCTGGACGTAATGGTGGAACTGGCGAACGAAGGAATGACCATGATGGTGGTGACCCATGAAATGGGCTTTGCCCGCAAAGTGGCGAATCGGGTGATCTTTATGGACGAGGGAAAGATTGTCGAAGACTCGCCGAAAGACGCTTTCTTCGATGATCCGAAATCGGATCGCGCAAAAGACTTCCTCGCGAAAATCCTGCATTAATCACTCTGGCGCGCATAGCCAAGTGCGCGCCATCTCACGCTTTATCGTTTCGCCCCTCGTATCTGTTACATCCTGGCGTTACCCTTGTCGCAAAGAAGCACACAACAAGGAGCAACAATGGCACTGCCAATTCTGTTAGATTGCGACCCAGGTCATGATGACGCTATCGCAATAGTTCTCGCCCTCGCCTCACCTGAGCTTGATGTTAAAGCGATTACTTCTTCCGCCGGAAACCAGACACCAGAAAAAACCTTACGCAATGTTATGCGTATGCTGACCTTGCTTAATCGCACCGATATTCCGGTAGCAGGCGGCGCGGTAAAACCGTTAATGCGTGAGTTGATTATCGCGGACAATGTGCACGGCGAAAGCGGTCTGGATGGCCCGGCATTACCGGAACCGACGTTCGTACCGCAAAACTGTACGGCGGTGGAGCTGATGGCGAAAACGCTGCGCGAAAGTGCTGAACCCGTCACCATTGTCTCTACCGGACCGCAAACTAACGTCGCCTTGCTGCTCAATAGCCATCCGGAACTACATAGTAAAATCGCCCGTATCGTGATTATGGGCGGTGCAATGGGACTCGGTAACTGGACGCCGGCGGCAGAATTTAATATTTACGTTGACCCGGAAGCGGCAGAAATTGTCTTCCAGTCAGGAATTCCGGTGGTAATGGCAGGTCTGGACGTCACTCACAAAGCGCAAATTCACGTTGAGGACACCGAGCGTTTCCGTGCGATTGGCAACCCTGTTTCAACTATTGTTGCCGAACTGCTGGATTTCTTCCTCGAATATCATAAAGACGAAAAATGGGGCTTTGTTGGCGCACCGCTGCATGACCCATGCACCATCGCCTGGCTACTGAAACCTGAATTGTTCACCACCGTTGAACGCTGGGTCGGCGTGGAAACACAGGGGAAATATACCCAGGGTATGACGGTGGTTGATTATTATTATCTGACTGGCAATAAACCGAATGCCACTGTAATGGTCGATGTTGATCGTCAGGGCTTTGTTGATTTACTGGCTGAACGGCTTAAATTTTACGCTTAATAACTCGCCGGATGGCATCACGTCATCCGGCACTACCATTACGGCTCGAACGGGCGTCTCTGGAACTGGTCATGACCACATTTCGGGCATAGCGTTAGGACTTCCGGCGTGTAGATCGGGAGATGGAAGTGACATTTCTCGCAGACCAGATTCCCCAGCCCTACCACTTCTCCGCTGTGATAAACCCCGTGATGGTTGAGATCCTGGAAAACTTCGCGCCATTCAAGCTGCGTTTTATCGGTGATGTCCGCCAGTTCCTGCCAGAGGCTTTCTTTAATCACCCGCATAAAAACACTGTCAGACTCTTCTTTCAGGCTCTCTTCATAGCTCATGGCGAACTCTTCCAGGTCACGCCTGACAGCTCGCGTCAACTCATCGACCTCGGTTCGCGTTAACTCCCCTGTTTTTATTACGCGCTCACGCGCCTGTTCCACCAGTGCGTCGATATCACGTTCGCCATTGCGCAGGCGTTCGCTCAATGACGCGACCAGTTCACGGTAATATTGAGCAACCTTGTTCATCGTTTCATCTCCCGGGTCGTTAACTGACTATAATAATAGACGTTCTTTGTTCCTTGCTTTGCTAATACGCCCACAAACTCTGTAAATTAATGTATGAATAATCCGGGCATCATTTCAACGTCGAGTGCGCGAAAGGCTGTTTTGACGCGGACGTTTGGGCTATGCTATGCGGATCTGAAAAACCACCTCAACGCTACATTTGTAGCCGTATTGAAAACAGGACCACTGGCTGCCATGCAAGAGCAATACCGCCCGGAAGAGATAGAATCCAAAGTACAGCTTCACTGGGATGAGAAGCGCACATTTGAAGTAACCGAAGACGAGAGCAAAGAGAAGTATTACTGCCTGTCTATGCTTCCCTATCCTTCTGGTCGACTACACATGGGCCACGTACGTAACTACACCATCGGTGACGTGATCGCCCGCTACCAGCGTATGCTGGGCAAAAACGTCCTGCAGCCGATCGGCTGGGACGCGTTTGGTCTGCCTGCGGAAGGCGCAGCAGTGAAAAACAACACCGCGCCAGCACCGTGGACGTATGACAACATCGCGTATATGAAAAACCAGCTCAAAATGCTGGGCTTTGGTTATGACTGGAGCCGCGAGCTGGCAACCTGTACGCCGGAATACTACCGTTGGGAACAGAAATTCTTCACCGAGCTGTATAAAAAAGGCCTGGTATATAAGAAGACTTCTGCGGTCAACTGGTGTCCGAACGACCAGACCGTACTGGCGAACGAACAGGTTATCGACGGCTGCTGCTGGCGCTGCGATACCAAAGTTGAACGTAAAGAGATCCCGCAGTGGTTTATCAAAATCACCGCTTACGCTGACGAACTGCTCAACGATCTGGATAAACTGGATCACTGGCCAGACACCGTTAAAACCATGCAGCGTAACTGGATCGGTCGTTCCGAAGGCGTGGAAATCACCTTCAACGTTAACGACTATGACAACACGCTGACCGTTTACACTACCCGCCCGGACACCTTTATGGGTTGTACTTATCTGGCGGTAGCGGCGGGTCATCCGCTGGCACAGAAAGCGGCAGAAAATAATCCTGAACTGGCGTCCTTTATCGACGAATGCCGTAACACCAAAGTTGCCGAAGCTGAAATGGCGACAATGGAGAAAAAAGGTGTCGATACCGGCTTTAAAGCGGTTCACCCATTAACGGGCGAAGAAATTCCGGTTTGGGCAGCAAACTTCGTATTGATGGAGTACGGCACTGGCGCAGTCATGGCGGTTCCGGGTCACGACCAGCGCGACTACGAGTTTGCCTCTAAATACGGCCTGAACATCAAACCGGTGATCCTGGCTGCTGACGGCTCTGAGCCAGATCTTTCTCAGCAAGCCCTGACTGAAAAAGGCGTGCTGTTCAACTCTGGTGAGTTCAACGGTCTTGACCATGAAGCGGCCTTTAACGCCATTGCCGACAAATTGACGGCAATGGGCGTTGGCGAGCGTAAAGTAAACTATCGCCTGCGCGACTGGGGTGTTTCCCGTCAGCGTTACTGGGGCGCACCGATTCCGATGGTGACGCTGGAGGACGGCACTGTGATGCCTACTCCGGACGACCAGTTGCCGGTGATCCTGCCGGAAGATGTGGTAATGGATGGTATTACCAGCCCGATCAAAGCAGATCCTGAGTGGGCGAAAACCACCGTTAACGGTATGCCGGCACTGCGTGAAACCGATACTTTCGACACCTTTATGGAGTCCTCCTGGTACTATGCGCGCTACACTTGCCCGGAGTACAAAGAGGGTATGCTGGATTCCAAAGCAGCTAACTACTGGCTGCCGGTAGATATCTACATTGGTGGTATCGAACACGCCATCATGCACCTGCTCTACTTCCGCTTCTTCCACAAACTGATGCGTGATGCAGGCATGGTGAACTCTGACGAGCCAGCGAAACAGCTGCTGTGTCAGGGGATGGTGCTGGCAGATGCCTTCTACTATGTAGGCGAAAACGGCGAACGTAACTGGGTTTCCCCGGTTGATGCTATCGTTGAGCGCGACGAGAAAGGCCGTATCGTGAAAGCGAAAGACGCGGCAGGCCATGAACTGGTGTATACCGGCATGAGCAAAATGTCCAAGTCGAAGAACAACGGTATCGACCCGCAGGTGATGGTTGAACGTTACGGCGCGGACACCGTTCGTCTGTTTATGATGTTCGCTTCTCCGGCGGATATGACTCTCGAATGGCAGGAGTCCGGCGTTGAAGGGGCTAACCGCTTCCTGAAACGTGTCTGGAAACTGGTTTACGAGCACACTGCGAAAGGTGATGTTGCGGCGCTGAACGTTGACGCACTGACTGAAGATCAGAAAGCTCTGCGTCGTGATGTTCATAAAACTATCGCTAAAGTGACCGATGATATCGGTCGTCGTCAGACCTTTAACACTGCAATTGCGGCGATTATGGAGCTGATGAATAAACTGGCAAAAGCACCGACCGATGGCGAGCAGGATCGCGCTCTGATGCAGGAAGCACTGCTGGCCGTTGTCCGTATGCTTAACCCGTTCACCCCGCACATCTGCTTCACGCTGTGGCAGGAACTGAAAGGTGAAGGTGATATCGACAACGCGCCGTGGCCGGTTGCAGACGAGAAAGCGATGGTGGAAGATTCCACTCTGGTGGTGGTGCAGGTTAACGGTAAAGTCCGTGCCAAAATCACCGTTCCGGTAGATGCAACGGAAGAGCAGGTTCGCGAACGTGCTGGCCAGGAACATCTGGTAGCAAAATATCTTGATGGCGTTACCGTGCGTAAAGTGATTTACGTACCGGGTAAACTCCTCAATCTGGTCGTTGGCTAAGCGCGGGAGGAAGCGTGCGATATCTGGCAACATTGTTGTTATCTCTGGCGGTGTTAATCACCGCCGGGTGTGGCTGGCATCTGCGTGATACCACGCAGGTTCCTTCCACTATGAAGGTCATGATCCTGGACTCTGGCGACCCGAACGGGCCGTTAAGCCGTGCGGTGCGTAATCAGTTGCGTCTGAACGGTGTTGAGTTGCTTGATAAAGAAACCACGCGTAAGGATGTTCCATCCCTGCGTTTGGGTAAAGTGAGCATCGCGAAAGATACCGCCTCGGTATTCCGTAACGGTCAAACAGCAGAGTATCAGATGATCATGACGGTTAATGCGACCGTGTTGATCCCTGGCCGTGACATCTACCCGATTAGCGCCAAAGTCTTCCGTTCGTTCTTCGATAACCCGCAAATGGCGTTAGCGAAAGATAATGAGCAAAGCATGATCATTCAAGAGATGTACGACCGTGCTGCCGAACAGCTGATACGTAAGCTGCCAAGCATCCGCGCTGCGGATATCCGTTCCGACGAAGATACGTCGAAAACAACGGATACTGCAGCAACGCCTGCACGCGTCTCTACTACGCTGGGTAACTGATGATTCGGTTGTGCCCGGAACAACTCCGCGCGCAGCTCAATGAAGGGCTGCGCGCGGCGTATCTTTTGCTTGGTAACGATCCTCTGTTGTTGCAGGAAAGCCAGGACGCTGTTCGTCAGGTAGCTGCAGCACAAGGATTTGCAGAACACCACACTTTTTCCATTGATCCCAACACCGACTGGAATGCGATATTTTCGCTATGCCAGGCCATGAGCCTGTTCGCCAGTCGACAAACGCTATTGCTGCTGTTACCAGAAAACGGATCAAATGCGGCGATCAATGACCAACTTCTGACACTGACCGGACTGCTGCATGACGATTTGCTGCTGATCGTGCGCGGCAATAAATTAAGCAAAGCGCAGGAAAATGCTGCCTGGTTTACTGCTCTTGCTAATCGAAGCGTGCAGGTAACCTGTCAGACACCGGAGCAGGCTCAGCTTCCTCGCTGGGTTGCTGCGCGTGCAAAACAGCTCAACTTAGAACTGGATGACGCTGCAAATCAGATGCTCTGCTATTGTTATGAAGGTAACCTGCTGGCGCTGGCACAGGCGCTGGAGCGTTTATCGCTTCTCTGGCCGGACGGCAAACTGACATTACCGCGCGTTGAGCAGGCAGTGAATGATGCCGCGCATTTCACCCCTTTTCATTGGGTCGATGCTTTGTTGATGGGCAAAAGCAAGCGCGCATTGCACATTCTTCAGCAACTGCGTCTGGAAGGCAGCGAGCCGGTTATTTTGTTGCGCACATTACAACGTGAACTGTTGTTACTGGTTAATTTGAAACGTCAGTCTGCCCATATGCCGTTACGCGCGTTGTTTGATAAGCATCGCGTTTGGCAGAACCGGCGGGGCATGATGGGCGAGGCATTAAATCGCTTAAGCCAGCCGCAGTTACGTCAGGCCGTGCAACTTCTCACACGAACGGAACTCACCCTCAAACAAGATTACGGCCAGTCGGTTTGGGCAGATCTGGAGGGATTATCTCTTCTGTTGTGCCATAAACCACTGGCAGACGTATTTATCGATGGTTGATATGAAATCTTTACAGGCTCTGTTTGGCGGCACCTTCGATCCGGTGCACTATGGTCATCTTAAACCCGTGGAAACGCTGGCGAATCTGATTGGTCTGACGCAAGTGACTATCATCCCTAACAATGTTCCTCCGCATCGTCCACAGCCGGAAGCAAACAGCGCGCAGCGAAAACACATGCTTGAACTGGCTATTGCCGACAAACCACTGTTTACCCTTGATGAACGTGAGTTAAAGCGCAATGCCCCCTCTTACACTGCGCAAACACTCAAAGAGTGGCGACAGGAACAAGGTGACGATGTGCCACTGGCGTTTATTATTGGTCAGGATTCACTGCTGACTTTTCCCACCTGGTACGAATACGAAACAATTCTCGACAATGCGCATTTAATTGTCTGTCGGCGTCCCGGTTACCCGCTTGAAATGGCGCAACCACAATACCAGCAGTGGCTGGAAGATCATTTGACGCATAATCCAGAAGATCTGCACCTTCAGTCTGCCGGTAAAATTTACCTCGCTGAAACGCCGTGGTTTAACATCTCGGCGACCATCATCCGCGAACGCTTGCAAAACGGCGAATCATGTGAAGATTTGTTACCGGAATCGGTATTGACCTACATTAACCAACAAGGCTTGTATCGCTGATACCTGTCATCACGGAGGGAATGATGCGACTGTGGTTAATTCGTCACGGCGAAACGCAGGCAAATGTCGATGGATTGTACAGCGGTCATGCGCCGACGCCACTGACTGCACGCGGTATCGAGCAAGCTCAAAGCCTGAATACCCTGTTGCGTGATGTTCCCTTCGATATGGTTTTATGTAGTGAGCTGGAACGCGCGCAGCATACCGCGCGGCTGGTTCTCAGTGACCGCCAGCTCCCTGTACAAACCGTCCCTGAGCTTAATGAAATGTTTTTTGGTGACTGGGAGATGCGGCATCATCGCGATTTGATGCAAGAAGATGCCGAAAACTATAGCGCATGGTGCAATGACTGGCAGTATGCCGTCCCAACTAACGGCGAAGGTTTTCAGGCGTTTTCGCAACGGGTAGAAAGGTTTATTGCCGGATTTGTTGAATATCAGCACCACAAAAATATATTAGTCATCAGCCATCAGGGCGTGTTGAGTCTGTTAATTGCACGCTTACTTGGTATGCCAGCCGGGGCGATGTGGCATTTTCGTGTAGACCAGGGCTGCTGGAGCGCCATTGAAATCAATGACGCATTCGCAACTCTACGTGTCCTCAATAGCCGTGCTATATGGCACAGGGATGCATGACTTTTCTGTTTTTTTGCATGTAAGGTGCAGCGCCCATTGACAGCCCCGGACAGGCTGATATTCTCCGCAGCCGGACTTTTTCCGCTAAACACGACTTTGTAGAAATTGTTTTACAAAAATGGCGATGCAATCTGCGGCGCAGGGTGGGATGATAGCCCACTTTCGAAAGCCGATTCGGCGACAATTGTCCCGAAATCGCCTCTGGTTCAGGTATACTGGCAGACCGTTTTTTATCTTTTTAATTCACCCAGGGGGAAAACTTGCAGGGTAAAGCACTCCAGGATTTTGTTATCGACAAAATTGATGACCTCAAAGGTCAGGACATCATCGCCTTAGACGTTCAGGGCAAATCCAGCATCACCGACTGCATGATCATCTGTACGGGTACGTCCAGCCGTCATGTTATGTCCATTGCTGACCACGTTGTGCAGGAGTCTCGTGCTGCTGGTCTATTGCCGCTCGGCGTAGAAGGTGAAAACAGCGCCGACTGGATTGTCGTTGATTTGGGCGAAGTTATTGTCCATGTCATGCAGGAAGAGAGCCGTCGCCTGTATGAACTGGAAAAACTCTGGAGTTAATGTGTGAAGCTGCAACTTGTGGCCGTGGGAACGAAAATGCCGGACTGGGTACAAACCGGTTTTACCGAGTACCTGCGTCGTTTTCCGAAAGATATGCCTTTTGAGCTGATTGAAATTCCGGCCGGGAAACGCGGCAAGAACGCGGACATCAAGCGCATACTCGACAAAGAGGGTGAGCAGATGCTGGCAGCCGCAGGCAAAAACCGCATTGTCACCCTCGACATTCCAGGCAAGCCCTGGGACACACCGCAGTTAGCCGCTGAACTGGAACGATGGAAGCTTGATGGCCGCGACGTCAGCCTGCTTATTGGCGGGCCTGAAGGGTTATCACCTGCCTGTAAAGCAGCGGCAGAACAAAGCTGGTCGCTTTCCGCGCTGACCCTCCCCCATCCGCTGGTTCGCGTACTGGTCGCAGAGAGTCTGTACCGGGCGTGGAGCATTACCACCAACCATCCTTATCACCGTGAGTGATAAGAAAGCTTTGAGTAGAAAACGCAGCGGATGAAACTACAGAACTCTTTTCGCGACTATACGGCAGAGTCCGCACTGTTTGTGCGCCGGGCACTGGTCGCCTTTTTGGGAATTTTGCTGCTGACCGGCGTGCTTATCGCCAACCTGTATAATCTGCAAATTGTTCGTTTTACCGATTATCAGACCCGTTCTAATGAAAACCGCATCAAACTGGTGCCTATCGCCCCCAGTCGCGGCATTATCTACGATCGTAACGGCATCCCTCTGGCACTCAACCGCACTATCTATCAGGTAGAGATGATGCCGGAGAAAGTCGATAACGTGCAGCAAACGCTGGACGCTTTGCGCAGCGTGGTCGATCTGACCGATGATGATATCGCTGCATTCAGAAAAGAGCGCGCACGTTCACACCGTTTCACCTCGATTCCAGTGAAAACTAACCTGACCGAAGTACAAGTAGCTCGCTTTGCCGTCAATCAGTACCGTTTTCCGGGTGTCGAAGTTAAAGGCTATAAACGCCGTTACTATCCTTACGGTTCGGCGCTGACCCACGTCATCGGCTATGTGTCGAAAATCAACGATAAAGATGTCGAACGCCTGAATAATGACGGCAAACTAGCCAATTATGCGGCAACGCATGATATCGGTAAGCTAGGCATTGAGCGTTACTATGAAGATGTGTTGCACGGTCAGACCGGTTATGAAGAGGTTGAAGTTAACAACCGTGGTCGCGTCATCCGCCAGTTAAAAGAAGTACCGCCACAAGCCGGGCACGATATTTACCTGACGATAGATCTCAAACTCCAGCAGTATATTGAAACACTACTGGCAGGCAGCCGCGCGGCTGTGGTAGTCACCGATCCGCGCACAGGTGGTGTGCTGGCGCTGGTTTCCACGCCAAGCTATGACCCAAACTTGTTTGTTGACGGTATATCCAGCAAAGATTATTCCGCATTGCTGAACGACCCGAACACACCGCTGGTGAACCGAGCCACACAGGGGGTTTATCCACCGGCGTCTACGGTTAAACCTTATGTAGCAGTTTCAGCATTAAGTGCTGGGGTGATCACGCGCAATACTACGCTGTTTGACCCAGGCTGGTGGCAGCTGCCTGGTTCGGAAAAACGTTACCGTGACTGGAAAAAATGGGGTCATGGACGCCTGAATGTCACAAGATCGCTGGAAGAATCTGCGGATACCTTCTTCTATCAAGTGGCCTACGATATGGGGATCGATCGTCTTTCCGAATGGATGGGTAAATTCGGTTATGGCCATTACACCGGTATCGACCTGGCAGAAGAACGTTCCGGCAACATGCCTACCCGCGAATGGAAACAGAAACGCTTTAAAAAACCGTGGTATCAGGGTGACACCATTCCGGTCGGTATCGGTCAGGGTTACTGGACAGCGACCCCAATCCAGATGAGTAAAGCACTGATGATCCTGATTAATGACGGTGTCGTGAAAGTTCCGCATTTGCTGATGAGCACCGCCGAAGACGGCAAACAGGTGCCATGGGTACAACCGCATGAACCGCCAGTTGGCGATATTCATTCCGGTTACTGGGAGCTGGCGAAAGACGGTATGTACGGGGTTGCTAACCGCCCTAACGGTACGGCGCATAAATACTTTGCCAGCGCACCGTACAAAATTGCGGCGAAATCTGGTACGGCTCAGGTATTCGGTCTGAAAGCGAACGAAACCTATAATGCGCACAAAATTGCTGAGCGTCTGCGTGACCACAAATTAATGACCGCCTTTGCGCCGTATAACAATCCGCAAGTGGCTGTCGCCATGATTCTGGAGAACGGCGGCGCGGGTCCGGCGGTCGGTACGCTGATGCGCCAGATCCTCGACCACATTATGCTGGGCGATAACAACACCGATCTGCCTGCGGAAAACCCAGCGGTTACCGCAGCGGAGGACCATTAATCATGACGGATAATCCGAATAAAAAAACATTCTGGGATAAAGTCCATCTTGATCCCACGATGCTGCTGATTTTACTGGCATTGCTGGTCTACAGTGCTCTGGTAATCTGGAGTGCCAGCGGCCAGGATATCGGCATGATGGAGCGTAAAATCGGTCAGATCGCAATGGGTCTGGTCATTATGGTGGTAATGGCGCAAATCCCTCCGCGCGTTTATGAGGGCTGGGCGCCCTATCTCTATATCATCTGTATTATTTTGCTGGTAGCAGTAGATGCCTTTGGCGCCATCTCCAAAGGTGCTCAACGCTGGCTGGATCTCGGTATCGTTCGTTTCCAGCCGTCGGAAATTGCCAAAATAGCTGTGCCGCTGATGGTGGCACGCTTTATCAACCGCGACGTTTGTCCTCCGTCGTTAAAAAATACCGCCATCGCCCTGGTGCTGATATTTATGCCCACGCTGCTGGTCGCAGCGCAGCCTGACCTGGGGACGTCAATTCTCGTTGCGCTTTCCGGTCTGTTCGTACTGTTCCTCTCTGGCCTTAGCTGGCGCCTGATCGGCGTTGCAGTGGTGCTGGTAGCAGCGTTCATTCCGATTCTGTGGTTCTTCCTGATGCATGATTACCAGCGCCAGCGCGTAATGATGCTCCTCGACCCAGAATCAGACCCTCTTGGAGCGGGCTATCACATTATTCAGTCTAAAATAGCTATTGGCTCCGGCGGATTACGCGGCAAAGGCTGGCTGCACGGCACTCAGTCACAGCTTGAATTTCTGCCCGAGCGCCATACCGACTTTATCTTCGCAGTACTGGCGGAAGAGCTGGGATTAGTGGGCATTTTGATTCTGCTCGCCCTTTATATTCTGCTGATCATGCGCGGGCTGTGGATAGCCGCCAGAGCGCAAACCACTTTTGGTCGCGTCATGGCTGGCGGCTTAATGCTGATATTATTCGTTTATGTCTTCGTAAATATTGGTATGGTAAGCGGTATTCTGCCGGTTGTAGGGGTTCCGCTCCCACTGGTCAGTTATGGAGGATCGGCGCTAATTGTGCTGATGGCTGGGTTTGGGATTGTAATGTCAATCCACACCCACAGGAAAATGTTGTCGAAAAGCGTGTAAGAGGTGCGCAATGCGTAAGCAGTGGCTCGTGATCTGCATCGCGGCAGGAATGCTCGCGGCATGTACAAGCGATGATGGTCAGCAACAGACGGTAAGTGTACCGCAGCCTGCGGTATGTAACGGCCCAATAGTTGAGATTGGCGGGGCAGAACCGCGTTTCGAACCACTGAACGCGACAGCGAATCAGGATTACCAGCGCGATGGCAAAAGCTACAAAATCGTGCAGGATCCCTCACGCTTTAGTCAGGCTGGCCTGGCGGCTATTTATGATGCCGAACCGGGCAGCAATCTGACGGCCTCAGGTGAAGCGTTCGATCCGATGCAGCTAACAGCGGCACATCCGACGCTGCCGATCCCCAGCTACGCGCGAATCACGAACCTGGCTAATGGTCGGATGATTGTGGTGCGCATTAACGATCGTGGTCCCTACGGCAACGATCGCGTAATTTCACTTTCCCGCGCGGCAGCCGACCGTCTTAACACCTCGAACAACACCAAAGTTCGTATCGATCCGATTATCGTCGCCCAGGATGGTTCTCTTTCTGGTCCAGGCATGGCTTGTACCACTGTCGCCAAACAGACTTATGCCCTGCCAGCGCCCCCCGACTTAAGCGGCGGAGCGGGAACAAATTCAGTATCTGGCCCGCAGGGTGATATTCTTCCGGTCAGCAATTCGACGCTGAAAAGTGAAGATCCGACCGGCGCGCCTGTCACCAGCAGCGGTTTCCTCGGCGCACCAACCACCTTAGCGCCTGGTGTACTGGAAGGCAGTGAACCGACGCCGACACCACAGCCAGTGGTCACAGCACCGGCTTCAACGCCTGCAACAACACCTGCAATGGTGACACCGCAAGCTGCTTCGCAAAATGCCAGCGGTAACTTTATGGTGCAAGTCGGTGCTGTTAGCGATCAGGCTCGCGCTCAACAGTATCAACAGCAGTTAGGACAGAAGTTCGGCGTCCCCGGTCGAGTGACCCAAAACGGCGCAGTCTGGCGGATCCAGCTTGGCCCATTTGCCAGCAAAGCCGAAGCCAGTACCTTGCAGCAACGTTTACAAACCGAAGCCCAATTACAGTCATTTATTACCACCGCGCAATAGCGTAAAGCAGGCAACTGAAGTGTCAATTTCTGTAAATGACGTTAACAAAGTCACGCGGAAAGTCAGATGCCTGTCGGTAGTGCATTTGCTATAGTAGGGCACTTTTTTTAATTCCATCACGGATGTCGTAGTTCAGACCATGAATACCATTTCTTCCGCTCGTATCATGAAGCGCCTGGCGCTCACCACGGCTCTTTGCACAGCCTTTATCTCTGCTGCACATGCCGATGACCTGAATATCAAAACTATGATCCCGGGTGTACCGCAGATCGACGCGGAGTCCTACATCCTGATCGACTATAACTCCGGCAAAGTGCTCGCCGAACAGAACGCAGATGTCCGCCGCGATCCTGCCAGCCTGACCAAAATGATGACCAGCTACGTTATCGGCCAGGCAATGAAAGCCGGTAAATTTAAAGAAACTGATTTAGTGACCATCGGCAACGACGCCTGGGCTACCGGTAACCCGGTGTTTAAAGGTTCTTCGCTGATGTTCCTCAAACCGGGTATGCAGGTTCCAGTTTCGCAGCTTATCCGTGGTATTAACCTGCAATCCGGTAACGATGCTTGTGTTGCTATGGCAGACTTTGCCGCCGGTAGTCAGGATGCTTTTGTTGGCCTGATGAACAGCTACGTTAACGCGCTGGGTCTGAAAAATACCCATTTCCAGACCGTACACGGTCTCGACGCTGACGGTCAGTACAGCTCTGCACGAGATATGGCGCTGATCGGTCAGGCGCTGATTCGTGACGTGCCAAATGAATACTCTATCTATAAAGAGAAAGAGTTCACCTTTAACGGTATTCGTCAGCTCAACCGTAACGGCCTGCTGTGGGATAACAGCCTGAATGTTGACGGTATCAAAACCGGTCATACTGACAAGGCAGGTTACAACCTTGTTGCTTCTGCGACAGAAGGTCAGATGCGTCTGATCTCCGCAGTCATGGGCGGACGCACTTTCAAAGGCCGTGAAGCCGAAAGTAAAAAACTGCTGACCTGGGGCTTCCGTTTCTTCGAAACCGTTAACCCGCTGAAAGTAGGCAAAGAGTTCGCCTCTGAACCGGTTTGGTTTGGTGATTCTGATCGCGCTTCGTTAGGTGTTGATAAAGACGTTTACCTGACCATCCCACGTGGCCGCATGAAAGACCTGAAAGCCAGCTACGTGCTGAACAGCAGTGAGCTTCATGCGCCGCTGCAAAAGAATCAGGTCGTTGGTACTATTAACTTCCAGCTTGACGGTAAAACCATTGAGCAACGTCCGCTGGTGGTGTTGCAGGAAATCCCGGAAGGCAACTTCTTCGGCAAAATCATTGATTACATTAAATTAATGTTCCATCACTGGTTTGGTTAAAAATTGAACACTTGAAAGTGTGATTTCCGCCCCCATATACTAAGCATCAGTAAAAACTCCCGCCTTCTGGCGGGAGTTGCTATTTAATTACGTTACGCCGGAGCTGACATGAAAACCAAACTTAACGAACTGCTTGAATTCCCTACTCCTTTTACTTACAAAGTTATGGGGCAGGCGTTACCTGAGCTGGTTGATCAGGTGGTTGAAGTGGTACAGCGCCATGCGCCAGGTGACTACACCCCAACGGTAAAACCAAGCAGCAAAGGCAACTACCACTCGGTATCTATCACTATCAACGCCACTCATATCGAGCAGGTTGAAACACTGTATGAAGAACTGGGCAAAATCGATATTGTCCGCATGGTTCTGTAACTCGCTTTACCATTACCCGGCCTCCTGGTCGGGTAACTCCCCTCCCTCCTCTGTGATATACTTTTTCTCCACTTTTACTCATTCTCCACGGAGATGCCGTTTTGTATCAGGATAAAATTCTTGTCCGCCAGCTCGGTCTTCAGCCTTACGAGCCAATCTCCCAGGCTATGCATGAATTCACCGATACCCGCGATGAAAGTACCCTTGATGAGATCTGGCTGGTCGAGCACTATCCGGTATTCACGCAGGGACAAGCAGGAAAAGCGGAGCATATTTTAATGCCGGGTGATATTCCGGTGATCCAGAGCGACCGTGGCGGTCAGGTGACTTATCACGGCCCAGGTCAGCAGGTAATGTACGTTTTGTTTAATCTTAAACGCCGCAAACTGGGTGTGCGTGAGCTGGTGACCTTACTCGAACAAACGGTTGTAAATACCCTGGCTGAACTGGATATTGATGCACATCCTCGTGCAGATGCTCCGGGTGTCTATGTCGGGGAAAAGAAAATTTGCTCGCTCGGCTTACGTATTCGTCGCGGTTGTTCATTCCACGGCCTGGCATTAAACGTCAATATGGATCTTTCGCCATTTTTACGCATTAACCCTTGTGGGTATGCGGGAATGGAAATGGCTAAAATATCGCAATGGAGACCTGATGCAACAACCGACAATGTTGCGCCACGCTTGCTGAGAAATATTTTAGCCCTGCTAAATAATCCTGCCGTAGAATATATATCTGCTTAACGACGCTCATAAATGACCCAACTTGTACTGGGTCATTACTCATGCCCACATTTATGTCCTCTTTAACCGTTGCAGGCCTCTGGAGAAATGTATCGTTCCGGCGAACTCATATTGACGC
>NZ_AEJZ01000067.1:0-9841 GCF_000208525.1 Escherichia sp. TW14182 | reverse complement strand
AAAGTAAGTGACTGGGGTGAACGAACGCAGTCGCAGTACATGCAACTTGAAGTATGACGAGTATAAATGGAATGGTACATGGGCAAATATATTCGTCCCTTATCCGATGCGGTATTTACCATCGCATCTGATGACCTGTGGATCGAGAGTTCAGCGATCCAACAATTACACACCACGGCAAATTTACCCAACATGCAACGCGTAGTTGGGATGCCAGATTTACACCCCGGACGCGGCTACCCGATTGGCGCAGCGTTCTTCTCCGTTGGTCGTTTTTACCCGGCACTGGTCGGCAGTGATATCGGCTGTGGCATGGCGCTATGGCAAACAGATATTCTCGCTCGCAAATACAACGCCGATAAGTTTGAAAAGCGATTATCAGCTTTGGATGACGTTGCTGAAGAAAGCTGGCTGGAGGAAAACCTGCCGTCAGCGTTTGCACAGCATTCGTGGCGCAGCGCGCTTGGCTCTATCGGTGGCGGAAACCACTTCGCAGAGCTGCAACAGATTGATCAAATCATCGACGCGGAACTGTTTGCACTGGCTGGTCTGGATGCGCAGCATCTGCAACTGCTGGTTCATAGCGGCTCGCGGGGTTTGGGGCAGTCTATTTTACAGCGACATATTGCCTCGTTTTCGCATCATGGTTTGCCTGAAGGCAGTGATGACGCGCTACGGTATATTGCGGAACATGACGATGCGCTGGCGTTTGCGCGTATTAATCGCCAGATGATCGCTCTGCGCATAATGCAACAGGTGAAAGCCAGCGGAAGTCCGGTTCTGGATGTGGCGCATAACTTTGTTAGCGCGTGTCAAATCGGCGATCAACAGGGTTTCTTGCATCGTAAAGGTGCCACGCCGGATGACAACGGTCTGGTGATTATTCCCGGTTCACGCGGTGATTACTCCTGGCTGGTTAAACCTGTTGCGAACGAAAAAACGCTTCACTCGCTGGCGCATGGGGCAGGGCGTAAATGGGGGCGCACCGAGTGTAAAGGGCGGCTGGCAGCGAAATACACGGCGACGCAACTCTCGCGTACTGAACTTGGCAGCCGGGTAATTTGTCGCGATAAACAACTCATCTTCGAAGAAGCGCCACAAGCCTATAAATCGGCTGAAAGCGTGGTGCAATGTCTGGTGCAGGCCGGTTTAATTATTCCTGTCGCGCGGCTGCGTCCGGTGCTGACGCTCAAAAACAGTGGAGGGAAAAAAGGATGATTTTGCTACAACTCTCCTCAGCTCAGGGGCCGGAAGAATGTTGTCTCGCAGTGAAAAAGGCGCTGGACAGGTTGATTAAAGAAGCTACCCGACAAGGCGTCGCGGTAACGGTGCTGGAAACAGAAACGGGTCGCTATTCTGACACGCAGCGTTCGGCGCTGATTTCACTTGATGGCGACAGCGCATGGGCATTAAGCGAAAGCTGGTGTGGCACTATTCAGTGGATTTGTCCGAGTCCGTATCGGCCTCATCATGGGCGCAAAAACTGGTTTCTGGGCATTGGGCGTTTTACCGCTGATGAGCAGGAGCAATCCGATGCGATCCGGTATGAGACGCTGCGTTCGTCGGGGCCGGGCGGCCAACATGTCAATAAAACCGACTCGGCGGTGCGCGCCACGCATCTGGCAACCGGGATTAGTGTGAAGGTTCAGTCAGAGCGCAGCCAGCATGCCAATAAACGGCTGGCACAATTACTGATTGCCTGGAAGCTGGAACAACAGCAACTGGAAAATAGCGCGGCGCTGAAATCGCAGCGGCGAATGTTCCATCACCAGATTGAACGTGGTAACCCGCGACGGACATTTACAGGGATGGCTTTTATCGAAGGATAGTGAAGGGAAACTGCCGGAAGGCGATTAAACGCCATCCGGCAGCAAATCAAATAATTACTTCGCTGGAATTTCTTTCAGCAGTTCAGTCAGAAGCCGCCAGTAATGGCCAACGCTTTCGATATGAACTTGCTCATCCGGAGAGTGTGGTCCGGTGATAGTCGGCCCGATAGAAACCATGTCCATTTCCGGATACGGTTTTTTGAACAGACCACATTCCAGACCCGCGTGGATAATCTGGATGTTCGGCGTCTTGTTGAACAGACGCTGATAGGTTTCACGTACCAGATGCATCACCGGAGAGTTAGCGTCCGGCTGCCAGCCAGGATATGCGCCTTTCGCTTCGGTTTTCGCGCCTGCCAGTTTACCCAGCGAATCCAGCATACTGACCACGTAGTCTTTACCGCTGTCGATCAGAGAACGGATCAGGCAGTGAATTTGTACGTTATTGTCGGTCATGGTTACCACACCGACGTTCAGTGAGGTTTCAACCACGCCTTTTGCCACGTCGGAGTTACGGATCACACCGTTCGGGGTGGCGTTCAACAGGCGAATAAAGGTATCGCGAGATTTGGTGGTCAGCGCAGTTTTGTCGTTCGCTACTGAATCCAGCAGTAATGCCAGGTTTTTCTCTTTCTCGGCCAGCTCGTTTTTCAGGATCTCCTGATAGGTATTCACCAGAGATTTCAGCGCGTCGACTTTATCGGCTGCGACAGCGATGGTTGCAAAGGCTTCACGCGGGATGGCGTTACGCAGTGTGCCGCCGTTGAAATCGATAAGGCGCAGATCCAGTTCTTCCGCATGACCTGCCAGGAAGCGCACCAGCAGTTTGTTTGCATTACCCAGGCCAACGTGGATTTCGCCACCAGAGTGACCGCCTTTCAGACCTTTTAAGGTTAATTTAAAGGTTTCAAAACCAGCCGGAACTGTTTCACGGTCTAAATGCAGGTTGGAGGTGAAGTCGATACCCCCCGCGCAGCCCATGTAGATTTCACCTTCTTCTTCAGAGTCGGTGTTAATCAGAATATCTGCCTGTAACCAGTTGCTCTGTAAGCCGAACGCACCGTCCATACCGGCTTCTTCGGTCATGGTCAGCAGCACTTCCAGCGGGCCGTGTACCACGTTGTCATCGGCAAGAACCGCCAGCGCAGACGCCATGCCAATGCCGTTATCTGCACCGAGCGTGGTGCCGCGCGCTTTAACCCATTCGCCATCGATATAAGGCTGGATAGGATCTTTAGTGAAGTCGTGCACGGTATCGTTGTTTTTCTGCGGCACCATATCGAGGTGAGCTTGTAAGACGACCGGTTTACGATTTTCCATACCTGCGGTGGCAGGTTTACGAATCAGGATATTCCCCACTTGATCGCGTTCGACATGGAAACCTTTTTCTTTTGCCCAACCTACAATGTATTCAGCGAGTTGCTCTTCGTGGTAGGACGGGTGAGGAATAGAACAGATTTTGGCAAAAATATCCCACAGCGGCTGTGGAGATAATTGAGACAGTTCAGACACGTTAAGTCTCCTTGTCGATCACCCGCAAAACAGTATTGCAGGTCACAGGGTTAGCAGAAAATGTTGTCAGCACAAGTCAGGCTTGCGAGATATGTTTGAGAATACCACTTTATCCAGCGACAGGTAGTAGCAGTGCGCAAAAAGACGCGGACTTATGTGAAATACTGGTTTTTAGTGCGTCAGATCTCTATAATCTCGCGCAACCTATTTTCCCCTCGAACACTTTTTAAGCCGTAGATAAACAGGCTGGGACACTTCACATGAGCGAAAAATACATCGTCACCTGGGACATGTTGCAGATCCATGCACGTAAACTCGCAAGCCGACTGATGCCTTCTGAACAATGGAAAGGCATTATTGCCGTTAGCCGTGGCGGTCTGGTGCCGGGTGCGTTACTGGCGCGTGAACTGGGTATTCGTCATGTCGATACCGTTTGTATTTCCAGCTACGATCACGATAACCAGCGCGAACTGAAAGTGCTGAAACGTGCAGAAGGCGACGGTGAAGGCTTCATCGTCATTGATGATCTGGTGGATACCGGCGGTACTGCGGTTGCGATTCGTGAAATGTATCCTAAAGCGCACTTTGTCACCATCTTCGCTAAACCGGCTGGTCGTCCACTGGTTGATGATTATGTTATTGATATCCCACAAGATACCTGGATTGAGCAACCGTGGGATATGGGCGTGGTATTCGTTCCGCCTATCTCTGGTCGCTAATCTTTTCAACGCCTGGCTTCGCCGGGCGTTGTTCTTTTTAACTGCAGGCGAGTTACAATAGCTTCCAGTAAGTATTCCTGGAGGTTGCATCCATGACACAGGCAAACCTGAGCGAAACCCTGTTCAAACCCCGCTTTAAACACCCTGAAACCTCGACGCTTGTCCGCCGCTTTAATCACGGTGCACAACCGCCTGTGCAGTCGGCTCTTGATGGCAAAACTATTCCCCACTGGTATCGCATGATTAACCGCCTGATGTGGATCTGGCGCGGCGTTGATCCGCGCGAAATCCTCGACGTCCAGGCGCGTATTGTGATGAGCGATGCCGAACGCACCGACAATGATTTGTACGATACGGTGATTGGTTACCGTGGCGGTAACTGGATTTATGAGTGGGCCACCCAGGCGATGTTGTGGCAACAGAAAGCGTGTGCGGAAGAAAATCCACAAGTCAGCGGTCGTTACTGGCTGCACGCAGCGACGTTGTACAATATTGCTGCCTATCCACACCTGAAGGGTGATGATCTGGCAGAACAGGCGCAGACGTTATCAAACCGCGCTTATGAAGAAGCGGCGCAACGTCTGCCAGGAACGATGCGGCAAATGGAATTCACTGTGCCAGGGGGCGCGCCCATCACCGGGTTTCTCCATATGCCAAAAGGCGATGGTCCGTTCCCGACAGTATTAATGTGTGGTGGTCTGGATGCGATGCAAACGGACTATTACTCCCTTTATGAGCGTTATTTTGCGCCGCGCGGCATTGCGATGTTGACTATCGATATGCCTTCGGTGGGTTTTTCTTCAAAATGGAAACTCACCCAGGATTCCAGCCTTCTGCATCAGCATGTGTTAAAGGCTCTGCCTAATGTGCCGTGGGTGGATCACACACGCGTTGCGGCCTTTGGTTTCCGTTTCGGCGCTAACGTTGCCGTGCGTCTGGCATACCTTGAATCGCCGCGTCTGAAAGCTGTGGCCTGCCTTGGTCCGGTGGTTCACACCTTGCTGAGTGATTTTAATTGCCAGCAACAGGTGCCGGAAATGTATCTTGACGTTCTGGCGAGTCGTTTAGGGATGCACGATGCTTCCAACGAAGCGTTACGTGTAGAGTTGAATCGCTATTCATTGAAAGTGCAAGGGTTGCTGGGGCGTCGCTGCCCAACGCCAATGTTATCAGGCTTCTGGAAGAACGATCCGTTCAGCCCGGAAGAGGATTCACGATTAATCACTTCGTCATCTGCTGACGGTAAATTGTTAGAAATTCCATTTAATCCGGTGTATCGGAATTTTGACAAAGCACTCCAGGAAATTACTAACTGGCTCGAAAAGCGATTGTGTTAAAAATTTGCTAAATTTTGCCAATTTGGTAAAACAGTTGCTTCACAACAGGAGATCGCAATGACGTTACCGAGTGGACACCCGAAAAGCAGATTGATCAAAAAATTTACCGCACTAGGCCCGTATATTCGTGAAGGTAAGTGCGAAGATAATCGATTCTTTTTCGATTGTCTGGCTGTATGCGTCAATGTGAAACCGGCGCCGGAAGTGCGTGAGTTCTGGGGCTGGTGGATGGAACTGGAAGCGCAGGAATCCCGTTTTACCTACAGTTACCGGTTTGGTCTGTTCGATAAAGCAGGCGACTGGACGCATGTTCAGGTAAAAGATGCGGAAGTGGTTGAGCGGCTGGAGCACACTCTGCGCGAGTTTCATGAAAAGCTGCGTGAACTGCTGGCGACGCTGAATCTGAAGCTGGAACCAGCGGATGATTTTCGTGATGAGCCGGTGAAGTTAACGGCGTGAGTGAAAAGTGCCGGATGTGATGTTTGAGCATCTCTTCCGGCCTGAAATAGTGGTTTTCGTAGGCCGGATAAGGCGTTCACGTCGCATCCGGCAATATTATTAAAACTGATATGTCATTCCTATCGCGACAATATCATCATTATTAATATTCAACTTATTATCGCTATCCAGTTGGTTGATTTTATAATCAACAAATGCTGACATGTTTTTGTTGAAATAATACGTGGCACCGATATCAATATAATTGACCAGATCCTCATCACCGATACCTTCAATATCTTTTCCTTTCGATAGCACATAACCTAAAGATGGACGCAGACCAAAGTCGAATTGGTATTGAGCGACCGCTTCAAAATTCTGTGTCTTATTAGCAAAACCGCCAGAAATTGGCGTCATTTTACGCGTTTCAGAATAGAAGGTTGCCAGGTAAATATTATTGGCATCGTATTTAAGACCCGTTGCCCACGCTTCGGCACGTTTGCCCGTACCACGGCTTTGCAGGTTCTGCTCGTTGGTGCGATCAGAGTTGGTATAGGCTCCACTGATAGCGAAATCGCTGCCGCCAAAGTCATACGTCAGTGAAGTACCAAACCCATCGCCGTTCTGCTTTTTCACATCGCGGTTTTCGTTTTTCCCTTGATATTGCAAGGTTAAGTTCAGACCATCAATAACACCGAAAAAGTCTGTGTTACGGTAAGTCGCCAGCCCGCTGGCGCGTTTGGTCATAAAGTTGTCGGTCTGCGCCGAGGAGTCGCCACCAAATTCCGGGAACATATCGGTCCAGGCTTCGACGTCATACAGCGCGCCCAGATTACGTCCATAATCGAAAGAACCCAAATCTTTATATTTCAACCCGGCAAAAGCGAGACGTGTTTTTTGCTGTGCAGTATCACTCTCTGCTTTATTACCGGCAAACTCTGCTTCCCAACGACCATAACCAGTCAGTTGATCGTTAATTTGTGTTTCGCCTTTAAAACCAAAACGGATATAACTCTGGTCGCCATCTTTACTGTCGTTATCACTCATATAATGCATGGCTTTAACTTTGCCATAGACATCCAGTTTATTACCGTCTTTGTTATATATTTCTGCGGCCTGTACGGATGCAGATGCCACAATACCCATCACCACTAATGCCAGAGTGCTCTTTTTCATTTTCATTCCTGATTTTAATTAACGCGCGAATATTCAGCGGGAGAGACCCGTTGAAAACAGGAAAGTTTTTAACCTGAAATTGTTAAAGATATATTACAGATTAATAATATTCTTAAAATGTGGTAATTTATTAAATCTGTAATAAAAACGTAAACAACTGCCGCTACGCTTGCTGATCCCGCGCAACAAAACGCTATGCTTTGCTCGCAGATGGTTGGCAACCGGCGACAGTCCTGCTAAAACGTTCGTTTGATATCATTTTTCCTAAAATTGAATGGCAGAGAATCATGAGTGACAGCCAGACGCTGGTGGTAAAACTCGGCACCAGTGTGCTAACAGGCGGATCGCGCCGTCTGAACCGTGCCCATATCGTTGAACTTGTTCGCCAGTGCGCGCAGTTACATGCCGCCGGGCATCGGATAGTCATTGTGACGTCGGGCGCAATTGCCGCCGGACGTGAGCACCTGGGTTACCCGGAACTGCCAGCGACTATCGCCTCGAAGCAACTATTGGCGGCGGTAGGGCAGAGTCGACTGATTCAACTGTGGGAACAACTCTTTGCAATTTACGGCATTCACGTCGGGCAGATGTTACTGACCCGTGCCGATATGGAAGACCGTGAACGCTTCCTGAATGCCCGCGATACGCTGCGTGCGCTGCTCGATAACAACATCGTTCCGGTAATTAATGAGAACGATGCTGTTGCTACGGCAGAGATTAAAGTCGGCGATAACGACAACCTTTCTGCGCTGGCGGCGATTCTGGCGGGTGCCGATAAACTGTTGCTGCTGACCGATCAAAAAGGTTTGTATACCGCTGACCCGCGCAGCAATCCGCAGGCGGAACTGATTAAAGATGTTTACGGCATTGATGACGCACTGCGGGCGATTGCCGGTGACAGCGTTTCAGGTCTTGGAACCGGCGGCATGGGCACCAAATTGCAGGCGGCGGACGTGGCTTGCCGTGCGGGGATCGACACCATTATTGCCGCAGGTAACAAGCCGGGCGTCATTGGTGATGTGATGGAAGGTATTCCTGTCGGTACGCTGTTCCATGCCCAGGCAACGCCTTTAGAAAATCGTAAACGCTGGATTTTTGGCGCGCCACCTGCGGGTGAAATTACCGTTGATGAAGGGGCGACCGCCGCTATTCTTGAACGCGGCAGCTCCCTGTTGCCGAAAGGTATTAAAAGCGTGAGCGGCAACTTCTCGCGTGGTGAAGTCATTCGTATTTGCAACCTCGAAGGTCGCGATATTGCCCACGGCGTCAGCCGTTACAACAGCGATGCATTGCGTCGCATTGCCGGACACCACTCGCAAGAAATTGATGCAATACTGGGATATGAATATGGCCCGGTTGCCGTTCACCGTGATGACATGATTACCCGTTAAGGAGCAGGCCGATGCTGGAACAAATGGGCATTGCCGCGAAGCAAGCCTCGTATAAATTAGCGCAACTCTCCAGCCGCGAAAAAAATCGCGTGCTGGAAAAGATCGCCGATGAACTGGAAGCACAAAGCGAAAGTATCCTCAACGCTAACGCCCTGGATGTTGCTGACGCGCGTGCCAATGGCCTTAGCGAAGCGATGCTTGACCGTCTGGCACTGACGCCCGCGCGACTGAAAGGCATTGCCGACGATGTGCGCCAGGTATGTAATCTCGCCGATCCGGTGGGGCAGGTGATTGATGGTGGTGTGCTGGACAGCGGTCTGCGTCTGGAGCGTCGTCGCGTCCCACTTGGCGTGATTGGGGTGATTTATGAAGCGCGCCCGAACGTGACGGTTGATGTCGCTTCCCTGTGCCTGAAAACCGGTAACGCGGTGATCCTGCGCGGTGGTAAAGAAACCTGCCGCACCAATGCTGCAACGGTGGCGGTGATTCAGGACGCCCTGCAATCCTGCGGTTTACCGGCAGGCGCAGTGCAGGCGATTGATAATCCGGATCGCGCATTGGTGAGTGAAATGCTGCGTATGGATAAATACATCGACATGCTGATCCCGCGCGGTGGCGCTGGTTTGCATAAGCTGTGCCGCGAGCAGTCAACGATCCCGGTGATCACCGGCGGTATTGGCGTCTGCCATATTTATGTTGATGAAAGTGCAGAGATAGCTGAAGCCCTGAAAGTAATTATCAACGCGAAAACTCAGCGTCCGAGCACATGTAATACGGTAGAAACGTTGCTGGTAAATAAAAACATCGCTGATAGCTTCCTGCCCGCATTAAGCAAGCAAATGGCGGAAAGCGGCGTGACGTTACACGCAGATGTAGCTGCGCTGGCGCAGTTACAGGCAGGCCCTGCGAAGGTGGTGGCTGTTAAAGCCGAAGAGTATGACGATGAGTTTCTGTCATTAGATTTGAACGTCAAAATCGTCAGCGATCTTGACGATGCCATCGCTCATATTCGTGAACACGGCACCCAGCACTCCGATGCGATCCTGACACGTGATATGCGCAATGCCCAGCGTTTTGTTAACGAAGTGGATTCTTCTGCTGTTTACGTCAACGCCTCTACACGTTTTACCGACGGCGGCCAGTTTGGTCTTGGCGCGGAAGTGGCGGTAAGCACACAAAAACTCCACGCGCGCGGCCCGATGGGGCTGGAAGCACTGACCACTTACAAGTGGATCGGCATTGGTGATTACACCATTCGTGCGTAAACAAAACCGGGTGATGCAAAAGTAGCCGTTTGATTCACAAGGCCATTGACGCATCGCCCGGTTAGTTTTAACCTTGTCCACCGTGATTCACGTTCGTGAACATGTCCTTTCAGGGCCGATATAGCTCAGTTGGTAGAGCAGCGCATTCGTAATGCGAAGGTCGTAGGTTCGACT